>JBEQBV010000006.1:0-40349 GCA_041639635.1 Novosphingobium sp. | reverse complement strand
AATGATCGCGCGTGGCCAGAAGCGCGCCCTGCCCGCCAAGGTCGGCGGGGCCATCGAACGCCGCAGTTGGGGCCAGCGCGCGTTCGAGCCTTTCAGCGGTCTTGGCGCTCATCGGGGCGAGTGCCTTTGCGATGCCGATCATGTCATCCATTTTCGCCCAGCAATTCAGTGCGATATCACACCCTGCCGCCTGCGCCCGTGCCGCACGATCGGGCACCGCACCACCCAGCGCTTGCATATCGAGATCGTCGGTCAGCAAAAGTCCGTCAAAGCCAATCGCCTTGCGAATGATCTCCTCGATCACGAACGGCGAGAGCGTGGCGGGATTCTCCGCATCCCACGCGGTGAACCGCAGGTGGCCGGTCATGCCGATGGTGGCGTTTTTCAGCGTACGGAACGGTGCAAGGTCCTGCTCAAGTTCCTGCGCCGAAGCCGTGACCAGCGGGGTTTCCTTGTGGCTATCGACCAGCGAACGGCCATGACCGGGCATGTGCTTGACAACACCCGCAATTCCGGCCCGCGCCAACCCATCAAGCGTTGCCCGGCCTAGCGCTGCCACACGCATGGGTTCTTTGCCCAGCGCGCGGTCGCCGATCACGTCGTGCGCGCCGGGCTGGCGCACATCAAGCAGCGGCAAGCAATCTACACTGATCCCCGCTTCGGCCAGGTCCAGTCCCAGAGCATGGGCATTGGCCCGCGCTGCCTCAATCGCGCTGGCAGGAGCAACGTCATAAAGCCGGTCAAACACCTCACCCGCCGGATAAGGCAGCCACACAGGGGGCTTCATTCGCGCAACGCGCCCGCCTTCCTGATCGATGCAGATGAAAGTACGGTCGCGACCGTGAAGATTACGCAATTCATCGGTCAGCGCCCGCACTTGCGCGCGGCTTTCAACATTGCGACCGAACAGGATATAACCCGCAGGATCGCAATCGCGGAAGAACGCGCGCTCGTCATCGGTTAGAGCAAGGCCCGAAAGCCCGAAGATGGCAGGCAACATAGGCACTGGAATCGCGGGTTTCAGGCGGCTTGGCAAGGCTTGAACCCGCGCTATTCGGGGATAATTGTGGTGAAGCGGCGTGTGCCGATCAAGCGGCAGGAGCTTCCATCAGCACCGGTGCGATCATGTGGGCAATGGCCGCATCAATCCAGGCTTCGTTCGTCGGTTCCACTCCCGCCATTTCGCGCACAAGCGCGCCATTGCCAAAGGTAATCAGGGCCGCGCCGATCAGGCTAAAGTAGGCGATTTCGGGGCTGGCACCACCCAGCCTGCCTTGGCGGGCAAGCGCTGCGAATAGTGGCTGCAAAAGGATCCATACCGGTCGGCCAAAGGTTTCGACAACCCATTCATGCCGATCAGACTTGATGGAAAACTCCTGAAGCATCAGCCGGGTAAGCCGGGGTTCCTGTGCGAAGGTCCGCAAGAAGCCCGGCAGAATCTGCTGCGCCAAAAGACTTGCGTCAGTTTCGAAATCAGTGCCGAGATGCGCCTGCAGATAGGCCTCTCCCGAACGGGCAAAAGCTTCTACGACTTGCCGCCACAAAGCCAGCTTCGTGGGGAAGTAATAGGCCAGATGGCCCTGCTCTATCCCCGCCTCAGCCGCGATAGCGCGCGTGCTGGCGGCAGCAAATCCAACGTCGGCAAAGACCCGCAAGGCCGCTTCAAGGACAATGCGGCGATTTTCCCCGCCATCATACCGGGCGGGCTTCAAGGCGGGGGAAACGGTCAACTCGTTCATCGGCCTTGCATGGCGTGCCCCTGCTTGTCGTGCAAGTAGAGTTTGTCGCTTGACAAATATCCTTGTCACACGACAAAGATGCATCAAACAAGCCAATCCCGGGAGACAGGGCGTGTACCCACTGACTACCGAACAGCCATATCCGCGCAACCAGTGGTGGGTTGCGGCCTATTCCAGCGAAGTGAGCCGCAACCTGATGATGCGGCAGATTTTGGGCGAACGGGTGCTGCTGTACCGTACCGAAGCGGGCGAGGCGGTGGCGCTGAGCGCGATTTGCCCGCATCGCGCCTTTCCGCTGGAAAAGGGGCGACTGGTGGGTGATTCTGTGCAGTGCGGATATCACGGCTTCACCTTTGGCACCGATGGCACGTGCCAGCACGTGCCCAGCCAGACGGGCGTGCCACAGAAATCATCGTTGCGCCGCTATCCGATGATCGAGTCAGGCGGTGTTATCTGGCTGTGGACCGGCGATTCGGATAATGCCGATGCGGGATTGCTGCCCGATCTTGCGGCCATCGGCCTTGGCCGCGGCGATTGGGCGGTGGAACAGCATCCGCTAGTGACCATTGTGGGGCGCTATACCCTGCTGATCGAAAATCTGTTGGATCTGAGCCACGTGACCTTCATTCACGCCACCTCGATCCCCGGGGGCGAGGCGGTGGCGGCCATACCGGTGACGGTCGAAGAGAGCGAAGGCAGCATCAGGGTTGTTCGCCGGGGCGAAAACTTGCCATCCAACCCGCTGATCCGCAAACAGTTTCCCGATCAGGATGGCCCCGTCCACCAGCATTTTGATGCACAGTATCTATCGCCCGCATTGATCTGCACCGGCGGCACGATGACCGATGCGGCCAGCGGGCGGGTACTGGGCACGCAGAACTATATCCACTTGATCACGCCGGCATCACCAACACAGGTGCATTACTTTGTGTGCACTGCCCGCGATTTTGCCATCGACAACCCGGCATTGGGAGAAATGCAGATGGCGATGGGCAGCCGCATTCAGCCAGAGGACGTGGCTGCGATCGAAGCGATTGAACAGGTTCTGCAATCAGGCGCAACGCTGCCGACCGAAATCAGTGCCCGCGTGGACAATGGCGCACTGAAAGTGCGGCGCAGGCTGGAGGCACAAATTCGGGCTGAAATGGCTATTTGATGCACGCATCGGCTGAGTCAGGCACTGGGCGGAAAGCTTGTGCATCCGCCCAGATTTAACGGCTCAAGCGCTTAGCGCTTGACCTGACACTTCAGCCCACCAGACTGCAATTTGCGGCACAGCGCATCGGCCGCAGCACCATCGGCGGCGACGGCCTGCAAACGGTGCACGGTGCCGATATCGGCTTTACCTTCGATCACTCGGTGCGAAAGGCCCTTCAGCGCTTCATGGTTAACCAGCAGCTTCTGCCACGCCGCCTCTGCGGTCGCCTTTGAGGAGAACGCGCCAATCTGCACGCCCACACCGCCAGTCGCTTGCGCTGCCGCTGGCGCCGCAGCAACAGCTGAGGCTGAAGCGCTTGGCTTGGCAGACGGCGTTGCTGCTGGTGCCGTTGCGGGCGTTGGTGAGGCCAATGCGGCAAGATTTGCCGCAGGCTTTTGGCCCTCGCTCACCTTGAAGCTGGAATCACCAGTTCCGGCAAACGTCTTGCCGCCCGGATCCTTGGGCGCGATCTTGTACGGCTCTTTGCTGGCCTCGATCAGGCTGCCATCGGCGTTGTTGGCAACCGAGTTGCGATTGCTGGCATACCAGATGCCGCCAATCAGTGCAGCAAGCACCAGTAGACCGCCTAGCGCGATGCCGATCAGGCGGCCATTGCCGCTGTCTTCCTCGTCACCATCAAGATCGTCGGCACTTTCCAGCCAGGGCAGCCGTTCTTCATCGCCGAGTGCGAGGCGTTCGCCGCCAACGGCTTCGCCAAGTTCCTCGGACACATCGAAAGGCTTTTGGACACCGGGTTGCAGCGCTGTCGTGTTGTCCCAGTCGCCATTCTGGTCGTTTTCGCCGTGCATCTTATGCCCCTGCCCCACTCATGCCAGACGCCCCTTCCGGTGACGTCACAATTCCTCGGCGGCCTGAACGCCAAGCAGCGCCAGACCATTGCGGATTACCTGCCCGATTTGCGCGGCAAGGAAAAGGCGGGCTGCAGTCAAAGCGGAGTCATGTGCCACAATGAACCGCTTCTCAGGCCGGTCATTCCCCAGATTGTAGTAGGAGTGGAACGCTGAAGCGAGATCATGAAGATAGAACGCCACCCGATGCGGCTCACGCGCCACGGCAGCGGCTTCAACGAGGCGCGGGAACTGTGCGGCAAGCTTGACCAGAGCGAGTTCCTCTTCGCCCAGCAACGAAAGGTTTTCTCCTGCCGGAGCAAAGCCTTCGTCGGCACCCTTGCGAAGGTTTCTGCAGATACGCGCATGGGCGTACTGCACATAGAACACCGGGTTGTCCTTGCTGGCTTCCACCACTTTGGCAAAGTCGAAGTCCATCTGCGCATCGGGCTTGCGGGTGAGCATGGTAAAGCGCACCACATCCTTGCCCACTTCTTCAACCACTTCAGAAAGCGTGACGAAGTTGCCGGAACGCTTGGACATTTTCACCGGCTGGCCATCGCGCAGCAACTGCACCATCTGCACCAGCTTTACCTCAAACGGCTTCGCTGTGCCGCCATCGGCGCTGGTCAGGGCGGCGACTGCTGCCTTGATGCGCTTCACGGTGCCAGCATGGTCTGCCCCCCAGATATCGACCAGTGCATCCGCGCTTTGCGCCTTCTGGAAGTGGTAGGCGAGATCGGCCCCGAAATAGGTCCACGCCCCGTTCGACTTCTTGATCGGGCGGTCCTGATCGTCACCAAACTTGGTCGAGCGGAACAGTGGCAGTTCCACCGGCTCCCAATCTTCAAGCGTCTTGCCCTTGGGTGCTTCAAGAACGCCGTCGTAAATCAGGTCATGGTTGCGCAGATATTGCTCAGCCGCATCGACCTTGCCCGAGGCCTGAAGCTCCGCTTCGGACGAGAAAAGATCATGGTGGATGCCAAGCGTGGCAAGATCGGCGCGGATCATGTCCATCATTGCTGCCACGGCGCGGGTGCGGAACAGGATCAGCCAATCAGCATCGGGCGAACCGACGTATTTGTCGCCAAATTCTTCTGCCAGCGCCTTGCCGACGGGAACGAGGTAATCGCCGGGGTATAGACCTTCCGGGATCTCGATGATCTCACCCAGCGCTTCCCGATACCGCATGTGCACCGACCGGGCGAGCACATCGACCTGTGCGCCTGCATCGTTGACGTAGTATTCCTTGATGACCTTGTGCCCGCTGTATGCCAGCAGATCGGCCAGTGCATCGCCCACCACTGCACCACGGCAATGGCCCATGTGCATCGGACCGGTGGGATTGGCCGAGACGTATTCGACGTTCACGACCTTACCGCCGCCCATGGTGGAACGGCCATATTCGGCACCCTTGGCCGCCATCAATGCCAGTTCACTGCGCCAGGCGTCGTCTGTCAGTCGCAGGTTGATGAAACCAGGCCCGGCGATTTCTGCCGAGACAACGCGCGGTTCCTTCTCAAGCTCGGCGATGAGCGCTGTGGCCAGCGCGCGCGGATTGGTTCCGGCAGGCTTGGCCAGCACCATCGCCGCATTGGTGGACAAATCACCATGCGCGGCATCGCGGGGGGGCTCACACGTTACCGCCCCTCGCGAAAGGCCTGCAGGCAGCGTGCCTGCGGTTTCGAGCGCGGTCAGCGCGGTGTCGATTACCGATGCAAAATCGGCGTGAAGGTTGATGCGGGCTTCGGTCATGGCCGCGCGGTTAGCCCAATCACGCGGCTAACGAAAGAGCGCTTACTTGCGGACGTTATACTGCAGCTGTGCATCGTTCAGCTGGAAGCCGACGAGCAGCTCGAAATTGGCGCGGGCCAGCGCGGCCTTCACATCGGGCTGCGAAAGCGGATCGATGGCGGCATCCTGATCGCCCGCACGGCGCTTGCGCGTGATGCGCTTGACCATGTCTTCGGGCAGCGATGCTTCGGCCTTGCTGACGTAGGCACCGGCCTGCGCCTTGGCAGTGGCGCGTGCCTCTCCATCGGCAAAACTGATCACTACGGTGCCGATCCGCTTGGCCACCACCGCCGTACCGCCGCGCACCACGGTGGAGAAATAGGGCAGTTCCACACGGCGCGCGCCGCGCGTGTCAGCCCGGCGGGCCAGCACATCGAAGCTGGCCACCGAATAGAGCTTTTCCCCATCAGAACACTGCGCGCGCAGATTGGTGATCACGGCTTCAACATCAATCGCAGCCGAATCAGTGCGGCCGGGAGCCGAGAACAGCGTGATATCGCCGGTATAATCAGGAATGCCCACGCGCGGGCAAGGATCACGCAGGGCGGTGACCCCCACCGCATCATCAACCACCAGTTCGCCGCGCTTTCCGCCACAGGCCGAGAGCGCCAGCGCCGCCAGGAGCGGAACGCCCAAAAGCGCGATACGGCGGGTGGTAGCGTTCATGGGCACTTTATCCTCAAATCGCGATCATCAAATAACCGGTGGCACGCGAGCGTACCGGAATTTCGGTCACCTCTAA
Source organism: Novosphingobium sp. (assembly GCA_041639635.1). Taxonomy (GTDB): domain Bacteria; phylum Pseudomonadota; class Alphaproteobacteria; order Sphingomonadales; family Sphingomonadaceae; genus Novosphingobium. The sequence continues at coordinate 34,028 of JBEQBV010000006.1, read as the reverse complement.
TCGCCGCATTCGCTTTCGGCAATGGCGGTGGCGCGCGCTTGCTGCTAAGTGGCGCAGGATGAACGCCAGCTTGCCAGAGATCGCCGCCGAAACGGCCCCCATACGCCTGCTTATCGCCGCCCCGCGCGGTTTCTGTGCCGGGGTGGACCGCGCCATCGAAATCGTCGAACGCGCGATCGATCGCTATGGCGCGCCGGTCTATGTGCGGCACGAGATCGTCCACAACCGCTTTGTTGTGGATGGCCTGAAGGCCAAGGGAGCGATTTTTGTAGAGGAACTGGATCAAGTGCCCGATGGCGCGCCGGTGGTCTTTTCCGCGCACGGTGTGCCCAAGGACGTGCCACAGGATGCCACCGCGCGCGGGCTTGACTGGCTCGATGCCACCTGCCCGCTCGTGTCCAAAGTTCACCGGCAGGCGGAGCGGCAAGTTGAGGCCGGTCGGCACATCCTGTTTGTGGGGCACAAGGGCCACCCCGAAGTGATCGGCACCATGGGCCAGGTGCCCGAAGGCACGATCACGCTGGTCGAATCGGTGGAAGACGTGGCCAAGCTGCCGTTCGGGCCGGATGAGCCGCTGGCTTTCCTGACGCAAACCACGCTTTCAGTCGACGATACTGCAGAGATCGTGGCCGCGCTGCGGGCAAAGTTTCCCCAGATGGTGGGGCCGAAAGCGGAGGATATCTGCTATGCCACTTCAAACCGGCAGGAAGCGGTCAAGGCGATTGCCGCGGACTGCGATCTGCTGCTGGTGATCGGCGCGCCCAACAGCTCCAATTCGCTGCGGCTGGTTGAAGTGGCCGAACGCATGGGCACACGCGCAAAGCTGATCCAGCGGGCGGTCGAGATTGATCCCGAATGGCTGGACGGTGTGAACACGCTGGGCCTTACCGCAGGGGCCTCTGCCCCTGAGGTGCTGGTGCGCGAAGTGGTGCAGAAAATTGGCGAGCTGCGCACCGTATCGGAAGAAACGGTGACCACCACCGAGGAAAAAATGGTGTTCAAGCTGCCCCGCCAGCTGACCGACTGAAAGCATCAGAACATGGCGGTCTATACCCAGATCGGCGCGGAGGAGATGGCCGCGCTTGTGAGCGAATTTGACGTGGGCGAACTGGTTTCGGCCAAGGGCATTGCCGAGGGCGTATCGAACAGCAACTGGTTGCTCGATACCACCGGGAAAGATGGCAGCGGCGCGCGGTTCATCCTGACAATGTACGAATTTCGCATCGAGCTGGAGGACCTGCCCTATTTCCTTTCGCTGCTCGATCATCTGGCGGCCAAGGGCTGCCCGGTGCCGCGCACGATCCATGATCGCGAGGGCGCATTGTTCCGCAGGCGCGGGGAAAAGGCGCTGGCGCTGATCGAGTTTCTCCCCGGCGTTTCGGTGAGCGAACCGACGGTGGGACAGGCGCGCGCGGTCGGTGCGGCACTGGCGCAGATGCACGGTGCGGCGGCGGACTTTGGCGGCAGCCGGGCCAACGGCATGGGCCTGGGCGAATGGCAGCGGCTGTTCGATGCCTGCGGGGCCGATGGGCTTGCTGCTATCGATCCGGCGCTGGCAGGACTGGTGTCAGAACATCTGCCGCGTGTGGCGGCGGGCTGGCCGGAAGGGCTGCCCCGTTCGGTCATCCACGCCGATCTGTTCCCTGACAACGTGCTGATGCTGGGCGACAAGGTCGGTGGCCTGATCGACTTCTACTTCGCCTGCAACGATCTGATGGCCTATGACGTGGCGGTAACCCACGCGGCGTGGTGCTTTGATGGCACGGGGCGCAATTTCAGTGCGGACATTTCGAAAGCCTTGCTGGAAGGGTACGAGGCCATCCGCCCACTGTCGGCCGACGAGCGGGCGGCCCTGCCTTTGCTGGCCCAAGGCGCCGCGCTGCGCTTCACCTCCAGCCGTGCCTATGACTGGCTGAACACGCCCGCCGATGCATTGGTGGTGCGCAAGGATCCGATGGCCTTTGCCCGGCGGCTCCAGTTCTATGCCGCCAACCCTGAGGTCTTCGCGTGAAGCACGTCGAAATCTTCACCGACGGCGCGTGCAAGGGCAATCCCGGCAAAGGCGGTTGGGGCGCGCTGCTGCGCATGGGGGAGCGCGAGAAGGAAATGTCCGGGTCCGAAAAGGACACGACCAACAATCGCATGGAACTGATGGCCGCAATTCAGGCCTTACAAGCCCTGAAGCAGCCCTGCCGCGTGACGCTCCATACCGACAGCAAATACGTGCTCGACGGCATCACCAAATGGATCTTCGGCTGGCAGAAAAAGGGCTGGAAAACCGCCGACAACAAGCCAGTGAAAAACGAGGACCTGTGGCGCGCACTGGTAGACGCCGTCCGCCCGCACCAGATCGAATGGGTCTGGGTAAAAGGCCACGATGGCCACCCGGAAAACGAGCGCGTGGACAAGTTGGCCAGCGACGCTGCAGTGGCGGCTTGAATTGGTGCGATCCTCCCTGTTTTCACCGAAGGTGCAAACGGGGAGGGGGACTGCCCGCGTAGCGGGTGGTGGAGGGGCAAGGAAAACACCCCCCGTCAGCGCGGCGCGCTGCCACCTCCCCTTTTGCACTCCGTGAAAAATGGGAGGATCAAAGCCTTATTCGACCGTCGTATCCACCACTTCGGCAGTGGGGCCATTCTTCAGGATCGATTCAATCGCGTTCTTCGCGCTGGCCTTGCTCGAATAGCCTTCGGTCCAGAAAATCGATTCCTTGTTGTAGCAAAAGTAGGCGACAAACTCTCCGGCCTTGTTCTTCCGGATTTCGAAACGGTGCGCCATGGCGAGTCCTCTTGGTTAATCCCACGGGGAACCTATCACGCAATCCTGCGCGGCAAAGGGCAAATTCTGTCCTATCCGGCGGCAAACCGTACGGGCGAGTAGACCGCCGCATCGATCTCTGCCGTCAGGCCATCACGCGGCAAGCCGAGCAGCAATTGCGCGGCAAGGCGCGCAGCGGCAGGGGCGGTCTGGATGCCAAATCCGCCTTGTCCTGCAAACCAGAACAGCCCCGGCACTGCTGGATCAAAGCCATAGACCGGCAGCCGGTCTGGCGCGAAAGATCGCAGGCCTGCCCAGCGGCGCTCGACCGCTTCGATCCGCCAGTCCACCACATGTTCGAACCTGTCGATGGCGATGGCCACGTCCAGTTCTTCAGGCGCAGCATCGCCTGCCACATCGGGGATTTCATCATGCGGAGAAAGCCACAGTCGGCCCGCTTGCGGCTTAAAATAGAAGTCTTCGTTAATGCCTAGCACCAGCGGCAAGTCGTCGGCGGGCGCAGGATCGGTCCGCACTTGCACGATTGTGCGGCGCAATGGTCCGATGCCCAGCGGAGCGGCTCCCGCCAGCCTTGCCAAGTTATCGGCCCAAGCCCCAGCCGCATTGGCAATCATCGCTGTGCACGCTTCACCGCCCGCCCAGCCAATGCGCCAGCCCTCCCCCTCACGCTCGATCTGATCGACCCGCGCACGAACGCGCAGGACAGAACCGGTGCGCTTTGCTGCCGCAAGGTAGTGCTGGTGCAGCCCCGCAACATCGATATCCGCGCATTCCGGCTCCCACACGCCGACCACCCATTCGGGCCGCAAACCCGGCACGCGCGCAGCGATGGCGGCCCGATCCTGCAGATGCAGCGTTGCGCCAAGCGCCGTGAAGGTTTCGGCAAAGGCCTCCACTTTCTCCCGATCCGCCGCTTGCCCAATGTTCAGCGCCCCGCGCGGCGACAGGTAACCACCTTCGCGCAGGAAGCGGCCCGATGCCATGGTCAGCGGCACCACGCCCGGCCCGCCATATGTCTCTTCCCAGAAAGCGGCAGAGCGGCCCGTGGTGTGATAACCCGGCGTATCTTCGGCTTCTACCAGCAAAACCCGCGCATGGGGGGCGCATTCAGCGGCAAGGCTGGCACCGGCCATCCCCGCGCCGATCACGGCGACATCAAACTCACCGACGAATCCAGTCATGCAGCACAGGCCTCATCCACCGGAGGAGCCAACCGGTCGAGGAAATCGTCAATCGTCCGCACCACCTTGTCGCGCACGGCATCCACCTCGCGCAGCAATTCGTGTCGCGCTTCGCGGCCCCAGACGTTCAGTTGCGCGCGCGGCAAACGGCGCGCCGCCACTTCGATAGCGCGCGAGGAAACCAGCCCATCATGCCGGGCCGAGAGCAGCAATACCGGCACATTCACGCTTTCCAGCAGCCCTGGCGTATCCAGCGCGATCATCGAGGCATAGGCCCGCTCCACCCAGCGCCACGATCCGGGCCCCATGCCCAGATAGGGCCGCGCTGCCTTCCAGTGTGCTTCATCGGCATAGCGCGCTTCGTCGTGCGTGAGCAGCGTGTTGCGCGCGGCAAGCGTGGTGCCGGGCTTTTCGCTGATCCGCCATGCCATGCGTTCAGGATCGCCGATTCGGCACATCGCTTGTGCCACCTTGTGCAGCACCCGATTCGGCCCCGGTGTAAGGAAGCCGAGCATCGGTGCACTGAGAACCACCGCAACAGGGTTAATTTTTTTCTCCGCCACACTACGCAAAACCAGATGCCCGCCCATCGAATGCCCGATAAGCACGTGGGGAGCCGGAGTGCTCTGCACCCATTCGGCCCAGAAGGCCGCAAGGTCATCGATCCACACCGAAAAGTCGGTGATATGGCCCGTATCGGGATTCGCTGAAAGCCTGCCGGACCCGGCCTGTCCGCGCCAGTCCAGCGCGGTTACGCGCCAGCCATTCTGGTGCCAGTAATCAAGTGATTCCAGATACTTCTCATAAAAGTCGCCACGTCCCGGCAGGAACAACATCGATCCGCGTGAGGGTGCATCTCCATCAGCCAAGGCAACGCCAGGCCAATCGATCCTACGTATCGCATGCCCATCGGCTGCAGCCCACATCGCCTCTGTCGCAGCAGCGGGAATCACCCTGCGGTCCATCACGCCTGCCCTGCCCGATTCCATGCCGAAGCGCCTTCTCCTGCGCAAATCCGCGCCAAGGTTTGGTTACCGTTTGGTAAGTGATTGTCCCGTATGCCCCGAACCATGCAGGGGAATATCATCGTTTACGGACTGGTCGGAGCCTTGGCAATCGCGCTGCTGGTTGCCGCCTTCACCGATATCCGTCGCCGCCAGATCGACAACTGGCTCAATGCCGCCATTGCGCTGGGCGCGCCCGCCTATTGGTGGGCTGCTGGGCTCTCGCTGTGGCCGGATGTGGCAATGCAAGTGGGCGTGGCGATTGCGGCCTTTGTGCTGCTGGCCGGGCTGTTTGCACTGAAACTGATGGGCGGTGGCGATGTGAAGCTGCTCAGCGCGCTGGCGCTTTGGTTGCAGCCGATGGTCTTCCTCAAACTGCTTTTGATGATGTCGCTGATCGGCGGCGTGCTGACCATCGTGTTCGGTGCCTGGCACTTCACGGTGACCCGCAGGCGCGATGCGAAGATCCCCTATGGCGTGGCCATCGCCGCAGCGGGACTGATCACTTTGGCCCCCATGCTTGAGGCAGGATGGCGTTCCGTTTCCGGAGCAGTTCCCGGGGCCTGAAACGCACTGACACAATTTTTAACCAATTTGCCCGAGATATGCGGGCCGGACTTTAGAAGGCGGGACAAGTAGCGATGGACAAGAGGAAGCTGATGCTGCTGGTGGGGGCGCTGATCGTGGCGATCGGCACGGCCTTCGCTGCCAGGAGCCTTTTCGCCGGCGCGGCAACGCCCGAGGCAGAAGCGGCGGCCAAGATGCCGATGGGAGACAAGGTCCTTGTCGCCCAGCGCGCGCTGCCAGTGGGCACGATCATCACGGTCGATTCCGTCAACTTCCAGGCTTGGCCCAAGGACATGGTGCAGGACGCCTACTTCGTTGAAGGTGAAGCTGACCTCCAGAAGCTGCTCGGCACTGTCGTTCGCAATCCGATCACGGCGGGTGAGCCGGTGACCAAAGGCAACCTTGTGGCCCCCGGCGACCGTGGCTTCCTTGCTGCGGCTCTCGGGCCAGGCATGCGCGCTGTCACGATCCCCGTTTCGGCCCGTACCGGCGTTGCCGGCTTCGTCTTCCCGGGCGACCACATCGATCTCGTGCTGACCCAGACGGTCAAGGGCGATGGCGATGCGCGCGCGCTGAAGGCCTCCGAAACCATCATGAAGAACCTGCGCGTGCTCGCCACCGACCAATCCACCGAACAGGTGATGGTGGAAGGCAAGACCCAGGTTCGCGCCTTCAGCACCGTCACGCTCGAAGTGACGCCGAAGATCGCCGAGAAGATCGCGGTTGCCCAGACCATCGGCACGATCAGCCTTTCGCTGCGCTCGCTGGCTGACAATAGCGCCGAGCTGGAACAAGCCATTGCTTCGGGCGACGTCAAGATCCCGGCAGGCGTCAGCAAGAGCCAGGAAGAAGCCCTGCTCAAGCAGGCGATGAACCGCCCGCTGGAAGTGAACAAGGCCAGCTTCGTGACAGGCGGTGATGTCTCGCGCTTCCAGCGCTCGACCATCCCAGTTGCGCAGAACCGCTATGGATCATCGTCCTACAATCCGGCCCCGCAGGTCAGCAGCGCCAGCAGCGCACCGGTGAACCGTGGCCCGATTGTCCGGGTGACCCGCGGCAAGGAAACCGAAACAGTCCCGGTGGGAGGCAAGTGATCATGACCGTCACACGACCGACCCCGATCCTGAAGGGCAAGACCATGAATCGTCGTCTTTCTGCCACGCTTGTTTCGGCCGCGATAATCGCAACGCCGCTGGCGCTGGTCCCCACTGCTTCGATGCTCCATGCCCAAAGCACGTCAAGCCCCGCTCGCACTGTCACGCTGTCAATCGGACGGGGCGAGCTGGTTACCGTGCCGGGCCGCATGGCCGATGTCTTCGTCGCCAACGATGACATTGCCGATGTCCAAGTAAAGTCTGCCAACCAACTCTACGTGTTCGGCAAGGCTGGTGGCGAAACCACCGTTTACGCCAGCAACGCCGCCGGGGCCGTGGTGTGGTCTGCCAACATCCGTGTGGGCACCAACCTTGACTCGATCGACCAGATGCTTGGCCTCGCCATGCCCGAAGCGCGCGTCAACGTATCGACCATGAACAACACCGTGCTGCTCACCGGCACTGTTGCTGCGCCGGAAGACGCCGCCGAGGCCGAACGTCTGGTCAAGGCTTTCGTAGGCGACAAGACCAACGTGATCAGCCGCCTGAAAATGGCAACACCGCTGCAGGTCAGCCTGCATGTGAAGTTTGCCGAAGTCAGCCGTTCGCTGGTGCGTGATCTGGGCTTCAACCTTACCACGATCGACAGCTCGGGCGGCTTCAAGTTCGGGATTGGTCAGGGCCGCGCCATCGGCTCGACCTTCACCACCGACCCGCGCCTGCCTTTTGCGGTTGGTGCAGGTGACATTGCCGTCAACGGCTTTGTCCCCGATCCGACCGGCGCGACGCAGAACCTGGTCAGCCGTCCGGGCACCGCTGTCAGTGCCGTCGGTTCCGGCACCACGCTTTCGGGCATGGGCAAACTGCTTGGCCTTGATCTGCTGGGTGCGCTTGATGCCGGTGAAACGCTTGGCCTCGTGACCACGCTGTCTGAGCCAAATCTGACTGCGCTTTCAGGCGAAACGGCAGACTTCCTGGCGGGCGGCGAATATCCGATCCCGATTGCACAGGGCTTGGGACAGACCACGATCGAGTTCAAGCGTTACGGCGTCAGCCTTGCGTACACGCCGACAGTTCTGGCCAATGGCCGCATTTCGCTGCGCGTTCGGCCCGAGGTTTCGGAACTTACCAGCAACGGGTCGATCCTGTTCAACAGCATCCAGATCCCCGCGTTGACGGTACGGCGCGCCGAAACCACCATTGAACTGGGTTCGGGCCAATCGTTCATGATCGCAGGCCTGCTCAGCAACTCCGCACAGAACACGCTGACCAAGATGCCGGGTGCAGGCGATGTGCCGATCCTGGGATCGCTGTTCCGGTCTACCCGCTATCGCAAGGGTGAAACCGAGCTGGTGATCGTAGTGACGCCGTATCTCGTCAACCCGGTCAACGCCAACGACATCAAGCTGCCCACCGACGGCTTCCAGAGCCCGAACGACCTCCAGCGCCTCCTCGGCAACATGGAGCATGATGGGGTGACCGGAGGTGACCGGCCCAAGGCGACCGAAAAGGAAGGCACCGTTCAGTCAGGCCCGAAAGTCGGCGCGCTTGATGCCGATCGCCGCAGCGACAAGAAGGTTGCCAGCGCGCAGCCTGGCTTCAGCATCCAGTGAACAGGGGAAAAGCAATGCGCATCAGCCTCAATCGCAGCATAAACGCGGCGCTGGCCCTCTCGCTCGCCGTTTCTGTCTCGGCCTGCTCGGTCAACGCACCGGAAAACCGCATGCTCAATTCAGTCCACGTGCCGGTGGTAGAGCGTGATCGCTATGTTTTCGATGTCGAAACTCTGCCCGGTGGTGGCCTGTCGGTCACCGAACAGCGCCGCCTCGCAGGCTGGTTTGAAAGCCTCGACCTGAAGTATGGTGACAAGATCGCCATCGACGATCCGCTGGAGTCCAGGGCCACGGTTGCCTCAATCGATGGCGTTGCCGGACGCTGGGGCATGTTTGTCGATGGTCCGGCCCCGGTAACCCCAGGCTATGTTGCCGCAGGCGGCGCACGCATCGTGGTGACCCGGGCCAAGGCTTCGGTTCCCGGCTGCCCGGATTGGACAGCCAAGTCCGATTTTTCGATGAGCAACCGCACAACATCAAACTTCGGCTGCGCCACCAATAGCAATCTGGCGGCGATGGTCGCCGACAAGGAGCATCTTGTGAAGGGTGCCAGCGGCACGGGTGAAACGGTGGTGATGAGCGGCAACAAGGCCATCGACTCCTACCGCAACGCCAAGCCCTCGGGCGTAAACGGCCTGAGGGCCAGCACAACGTCGAACTCCGGCGGAGGTAACTGATCCATGAGCCTGAAGAACTCCACCCGCGATACGTTCGCTGCCTTCATGTGCGATGATACCGCGCTCGATGTGCTGCGCGCTGCTGTCGTCGACATGGGCTGGGCACCCGAAAAGTGCCACCGTGGCGGCCTGCGCAATGCCATCCAGTCGCTGTCAATCACGGCCAGCCCGAACATCCTGATGGTTGATCTGTCGGAAAGCGGCGATCCGCTGAACGATATCAACGCGCTGGCCGAAGTGTGCGAGCCCGGCACGGTCGTGATTGCAGTCGGTCAGGTCAATGACGTGCGCCTCTATCGCGATCTGGTTGCCTCGGGCATTCAGGACTATCTGCTCAAGCCGCTCAACCCCGGCCAGATCCGCGATGCCCTGGTTCAGGCACAAGCGATCTTCACCGCTCCCAAGAGCCATGATCCGGCCTCGGCACGCAAGCATATCTCGATGGCCGTGGTCGGCACGCGCGGGGGCGTCGGCGCATCCACGCTGGCAACATCGCTCGCGTGGCTGTTCAGCACCGATCATAAGCTGCCCACCGCATTGCTTGATCTCGACGTGCACTTCGGCACCGGCGCGCTGACGCTCGATCTCGAACCGGGCCGCGGCCTGACCGATGCGATCGACAATCCCAGCCGCATCGACGGTCTGTTCATCGAGCGCGCTATGATCCGCGCGAACGACAATCTGGCGATCCTCTCGGCCGAAGCGCCGATCAGCGCTCCGCTGATGACCGATGGCAGCGCCTTCCTGCAACTGGAGGAAGAGTTCCGCCATGCGTTTGAAATGACCGTCATCGACATGCCGCGCAACATGCTGATCAACTTCCCGCACCTGCTGGCCGATGTGAACGTGGTGGTGCTTGCCACCGAACTCACGCTGGCGGGCGCGCGCGATGCCATCCGCCTGCTTTCCTGGTTGAAGAGCAATGCCTCGCACGCCCGGCCGATCGTGGTGGCCAACAAGGTGCAGGCTGGCGCAAACGAAATCAGCAAGGCAGATTTCGAAGCCTCGATCGAACGCAAGATCAACTTCATGGTGCCCTACGACATCAAGGGCGCATCGAACGCCGCCAAGCTTGGCCAGACGTTCGTTGCAGCCAACCGCGCGGCAAAGGCCGGTGGCGTTGTGCGCGATATTGCTCAGGCAGTCATCGGTTCGGTCGATGAGGACGGGAGCACCAACGCCGATGCGGGCACCGATGTCCGCAAGGCGTCGCTGCTGGGCAAGTTCGATCTGAAGAAGATGCTGGCTGCAAAGCCCAAGGCCAAGACCAACGCCTGATCTCGCGGACAGGTTGCACAGTGGATGGCGGAAATTGACGTGACAGGAAGGCGCCCGGAATGACGAACATTCTGCAATTGCTGGTGATGGCGGTGGGCCTGATGCTGGCCATGGTGCTGGGCTATGCCGCACTCTCAGGGCCCTCGGCCTCGAAAGAGAGCGGACGTCGCCTGCAATCGGTACGCTTCCGCCATTCCGACAGCATGGTCGACAAGGTCGAAGCGCAGTATCGCAAGACCGTTGCCGCCCGCAAACCCACCACGATGAAGATCGCCGGGTCCGGCTCGCGCCTTGAAGCGCTCGAATTACGGTTGCGGCGCACCGGCAAGGGCTGGACGCTCACCCAGTACCTCTATGTCAGCGGTGGCCTGGCACTGGCTGTTGCCGTTCTGATGTTCCTGAAAACCGGCGCCCCGCTGTTGGCGCTCGGCGCTGGCGTGCTCGTCGGTGGCGGTGTGCCGCACTTCCTCGTGGGCCGGGCCATCAACAAGCGTATCGATAACTTCGTAAGCCGCCTGCCCGATGCGCTCGATCTGCTGGTGCGCGGGCTGCGCTCAGGCCTTCCGGTCACCGAAACGCTCGGCGTGGTCGCGCAGGAGTTGCCCGGCCCGATCGGTGAAGAGTTCAAGCTCGTGACCGATCGCATCAAGGTTGGCCGGACCATGGAAGACGCGCTGCAGGACACCGCTGATCGCCTGAATCTGGCCGAATTCAACTTCTTCTGCATCACGCTGGCAATCCAGCGCGAAACCGGGGGTAACCTCGCTGAAACGCTGGCCAACCTTTCGGACGTGCTGCGCAAGCGTGCGCAGATGAAGCTGAAGATCAAGGCGATGAGCTCGGAATCCAAAGCCTCGGCGTATATCGTCGGCTCGCTGCCATTCATCGTCTTTGCGCTGATCTATTGGGTCAACCCCGGCTATCTGTCCAACTTCTTCGTCGATGAACGTCTGATCATTGCAGCGGTCGGCGGGCTCACCTGGCTGGGCATCGGGGCCTTCATTATGGCCAAGATGGTCAACTTCGAAATCTGAACGAGAGCCACAGGCCATGATCCAGAACCCGCCCGGACCCACTCTTCTCGGCTTCGACGTCTACCTCGTCGGATCGATCCTCGTCGGCATCGCCGCCGCCGCCGTGCTGCTGGCCATCTATGCCGCGGTCACCGTGCGCGATCCGATGACCAAGCGCGTCAAGGCGCTGAACGATCGTCGTGAACAACTCAAGGCCGGAATCGTCGCCTCCGGTGCCCGCAAGCGCCAGAGCATCGTGCGCCGCAACCAGACGACCGACCAGATTCGTGGCTTCCTCGAATCGCTCAAGGTGCTGCAGGATAGCCAGCTTGCCGTGGTCCAGCAGAAGCTGGCACAGGCCGGTATCCGCAAGAAGGAATGGGCCGTTGCGGTCATCCTGGGCCGTCTGGTCGGCCCGATCGTGCTGGGTTTGCTCGGCGCAGTGATCTTCTACTGGTCGGATACCTTCCCAGAATGGGGCCCGCTCAAGCGCTTTGCCGGCTTCGCCATCTGCCTGATCCTTGGCTACAAGGGGCCGGACTTGTTCGTGCAGAACATGATCGGCAAGCGCACGCACGCCATCCGCAAGGGTCTGCCCGATGCGCTCGACCTGCTGGTGATCTGCGCCGAAGCTGGCCTTACCGTAGATGCCGCGTTCAACCGCGTGGCTCGTGAACTTGGCCGCGCCTATCCTGAACTGGGCGATGAATTCGCGCTGACCGCCATCGAGTTGTCGTTCCTCACCGAACGCCGCCATGCCTTCGAGAACCTCGCCTATCGCGTCGATCTCGATTCGGTGAAGGGCGTGGTGACCACGATGATCCAGACCGAACGCTACGGCACGCCACTGGCATCGGCACTGCGCGTCCTTTCTGCCGAATTCCGCAACGAACGCATGATGCGCGCCGAGGAAAAAGCCGCCCGCCTGCCTGCGATCATGACCATCCCGTTGATCCTGTTCATTCTGCCGGTGCTGTTCATCGTGATCCTTGGCCCCGCAGCCTGCTCGATCACCGACAGCCTGATCAACAAGCAGCCCGGTGCCTCCTGATGCCGGGCTGACATCCTCGAACCAGAAAGCCCCGCAAGGCCATCAGACCTTGCGGGGCTTTTCAATTCTACCCAGCCTGCAAAGCGCAGTCCTCAGGCGGTAGCTACAGCCTGATCGATCGCGCCGAAAATGCTCTTGCCCTTCGCGTCGCGCACTTCAATTCGCACGCTGTCGCCGGGCTTGAGGAAGGTTGTCGTAGCGTCTCCATCTGAGCCTTCCACCTTTCGCTGGGCCGATACCATGCCCGCCCCCACGATAGATCCGGCACCAAGGCTGCGGGTTTTGGCAACGTTGGAAATCAGCGTTCCGAAATCGCACATGTGTTCTGCATTGGTCGGCAGCCGGCCAGATGCAGCGCCATTCACATCAATCATCAGCGTTTGTGAGAGCTTGCCGCCGTGCCATGCGTCCCCCAGCGCAGCGGGCGTCACGAGCACGGGCGAGAAATGGCAGGCGAGCTTAGTCTGCATGGATGCAGCGTCACCGGCTCGCTTACCGGACTCCACTGAACCAGCCACGATATCGTTGGCAAGGCCAACCAACCGAATCCGCTGCAATGCCTGCTCTGGTGAAGCGCCTTGGGGAACGTCGCCGGTAACCACCACCAGTTCCACCGCAAAACTGCATCCCGACGCCGATGGCGTGAGCCGGACTGCATCGCGCGCGCCACCGCACTGATCGCTGCCGCCCTGATAGATGGCCGGGATTACACCATCGTCATTGGCTGGAAAGTGCTGCCCTACCCTCTGATAGGCACGCGGCAAAGGCGCACAAGCCTCGCGTTCATGAAACCGGCGGCGCGGAATTGCCGCATGGGCCAGTTCGATCGAAAGTGCTTCAAGCTGCGGATAGTACATATCCCACTCATCCAGCAGCGCCTGCATGGTGGGCACGATATGGTCGGCATCGGCGTACCACGCCAGATCATCCGAAACCACGATCAGACGGCCATCGCGGCCCTGCGGCAACGAAGCCAGCTTCACTTGCCGTCGCTCTCAAGCGCGCGGGCTGCTTTCAGCAGCTTGTCCAGAATGCTGCGCAGCTTTTCCTGTTCGCGCGCTGTGATCGATGAAAAGATTTTCTGATACATCTCAACCGCCTGTGGCCAGATCGCCGAATGCAGGTCCTGCCCGGCCTCGGTCAGTTCCAGATGATGTGATCGCCCATCGTGCGCATTCGGGCTGCGCTGCAAAAACCCGCGATCTTCCAGAATCTTGCACGCACGGTTCACTGCCACTTTGTCCATCAGGGTGGCTCGCACCAGATCTCGCTGCGTCAAGGCACCCACATCGCCAAGCACCGCCATGATCCGCCATTCCGGGATCTTGAGGCCGAATTCACTGCGATATTCGCCTGCAATAAGGCCACTCACCGCATTGGATGTAATCGCCATGCGATAGGGTAGAAAATCGGTCAAGCGGGTCTGTGATTGGGGCATATTTTAGTATCACATGAAACCAGGTTGATTGGCAAGAACGAAATAAAATGACACGTCTTTGCCGATGCGTGGCTAAATCATTGCGCTAGCGCTCGCCAGACGGCACTTTCCTTATCCCAGTCGCATAAAGCTATCAAACGAAATCGGGCGCAGCACCATGCGATGCTGCGCCCGATATTCCGCGAATACAATTTTCGGCGCGTCAGTGCGCCAGAATGCCCGCCATCACGAAGTCTACCGTATGCTCACGATAACTGTCGCGCAGTTCTTCGGTCAGCGTGTCCTGGTCGAAGCAATGCTTCAAAACCAGCCGCGCTGAAAAAAACCGGTCCGCCGCCCCTGTCAGGGTGAAATAGAACAGCCGTGGATTGATCGGGCGGAACACACCTTCATTCACGCCATCGCCGATAAAGCGTTCATAGGCCCTTTGCAGCGGCAGCAGATACTGTTCGGCAATCCGCTTGGCCTCGGCCTCGTCGCTATCGCGCACCAGCCGCATCAGCAGACGGTTGAGGTAGGGATAGGCGTAATAGGTATCGATGCACTTCGAGATATGCTTGCGCAGCTTTGCCTCAGGGCTCATGTCGTCTTTCGAAAGCAGCGCATCGACCGATTTGACGATGTTTTCCATGTCCCGATCAAGCAGTGCCTTCAGCATGCCGGCCTTGTTGCCGAAGTAGTACTTCACCAGAGCCGAATTCAGCCCTGATCGCAAACTCAGTTCCGACAGCGAAATATCAACAACATCGCCTTCGCGCATGATAGCCGAAGCGGTCTGCAACAGCATCTCGCGCGCGCCCGGTGTTTCGAGTCCCTCACCTTTTGCCACGTTCTCGCTCATTCCCAACCCGGCTCACTCCACCACGGATAAAACGAAGGCATATCCGAAGAAACACGTCCGGGGTAGCGGGGGGCGCGTTTTTCCAGAAAACTCGCAATTCCCTCGGCAGCATCGCCCCCGCGTGACAGGGTATAGATCGCGCGGCTGTCTATCCTGTGCGCTTCCATCGGATGCGACAGCGTGGGATTGCGCCACAACATCGCCCGCGTCATCGCCACCGATACCGCGCTTGTATTATCGGCAATCTCGCGCGCCAGCGCAACAGCGGCGGGCATCAGATCTTCCGGTTCGTGCAACGACCGCACGAGCCCCCCGCGCAAGGCTTCCTGTGCATCGAACACGCGCCCCGTCATGCACCATTCCAGCGCCTGTGGCAGGCCAACAATACGCGGCAGAAACCAGCTAGATGCCGCTTCTGGCACGATCCCGCGCCGCGCGAACACCAGCCCGAAGCGTGCCTTGGTGGAGGCAAGGCGGATATCCATCGGCAACTGCATGGTCACGCCCACGCCCACCGCCGCGCCATTGATCGCGCCGATCACCGGCTTTTTCGATTCATAGATGCGCAGCGCAATCATCCCGCCGCCATCGCGCACGCGCGGGTCAGACAAGTCCTCCACCGCATCCCCGCTCGAAAAAATCTGCTTGCCATCCTCGGGCGTCAGATCCGCCCCGGCACAAAACGCACGCTCTCCCGCCCCGGTCACGATCACCGCACACACGCTATCATCGGCATCGGTCCGGTCGAAGGCATCGATCATCTCGGCCATCATCGTGCCGGTATAGGCGTTCATCTTCTCAGGCCGGTTGAGCGTCAGCGTGGCAATGCGATCGGCGATGTCGAGCTTGATCTGTGTGTAGTCGCTCAAACGACCTCTCCCAAACTTATCCTGCAGTTGCGGCAACACCCTTCGACAAGCTCAGGGTGAGCGGATTCGTGTAAAACCCGCTCGTACTGAGTTTGTCGAAGCATCGACCTCAACGCCGGTTCACATCAACGCGGCGCCATACGAATGGCCCCGTCAAGCCGCACGTCTTCGCCATTGAAGTAGCTCGTTTCGATCATGCACAGCGCCAGATTGGCATATTCGGCAGGCTGGCCCAACCGCTTGGGGAACGGCACCGAAGCCGACAGCGCATCGCGCACGTTCTGCGGGGCGCCGGCCAGCAGCGGCGTATCGAAAATGCCCGGCAGGATGGTGTTGACGCGAATGCCCTCGCCCATCAGATCGCGCGCAATCGGCAAGGTCATGCCCACAACGCCGCCCTTCGATGCCGAATAGGCCGCCTGCCCGATCTGGCCATCCTCGGCCGCGACCGACGCGGTGTTCACAATCGCCCCGCGCTCACCAAACTCGTCGCACGGATCAAGCGTCATCATGCCAGCAGCCGACTTGGCGATGCAGCGGAACGTGCCGACCAGGTTGATCTGAATCAGCCAGTTGAACGCTTCCAATGGAAAGTGCTTGATCTCGCCGGTTTCCTTCGAACGGCTCGCAGTCTTGACCGCGTTGCCGGTGCCGGCGCAGTTCACCAGCACGCGCTCCTGCCCATGGGCCTCACGCGCCTTGGCAAAGCCTGCGTCCACGCTTTCATCGCTGGTCACGTTCACTTCGCAGAACAGGCCGCCAATCTCGGCGGCCAGCGCCTCACCCTTGGCCTTCTGCAGATCGAAGATGGCCACTTTCACACCCTTGGCGGCAAGCGCGCGGGCGGTAGCAGCACCAAGGCCGGAAGCGCCGCCAGTCACCACGGCCGCTACGGTATTGTCGAGCTTCATCAGTTAAGTCCTTCTTCTTGAATGCCAAAAATTCAAAGCGCTTCGATGATCGTGACGTTGGCAACGCCACCGCCTTCGCACATCGTCTGCAAACCATACTTGCCACCCCGCGCGCGCAGCGCATGGACCAGCGTTGCCATCAGCTTTGTGCCCGAAGCGCCCAGCGGATGCCCCAGCGCAATCGCCCCGCCGTTCACGTTCAGCCGCTCCGGGTCTGCTCCGGTATGCTTCAGCCACGCCATCGGCACCGAGGCGAACGCCTCATTCACCTCGAAAAGATCAATGTCCCCAATCGAAAGCCCCGCCCGCTGCAACGCGCGGTCGGTGGCAAAGAGCGGCTCTTCCAGCATGATCACCGGATCGCCTGCTGTCACCGTCAGGTTGTGAATGCGCGCCAACGGCACCAGCCCATGCGCCTTCAGCGCCGCTTCTGATACCACCAGCACCGCGCTCGACCCGTCGCAGATCTGGCTGGCGCTGGCAGCAGTCAAAAAGCCTTCGGGGTTCAGCAGCTTGACGCTGGCAATGCTCTCCAGCGTGGCATCAAAACGGATGCCTTCGTCCACCGTGTGCATCGCCGGGACTTCGGGCGTCTCAATCTCGATAGGCACGATCTCGTTCGCAAAGGCCTGCGCATGGGTCGCTGCAATCGCCTTCTGATGGCTGGAGAGCGCAAAGCGGTCCAATTCGTCCTTCGTGAAGCCATGCTTCTTCACGATCATTTCCGCGCCCATGAACTGCGAGAACATGACGCCCGGATACTTTTCTTCCAGCCCCGGCGATTTGTAGTGCCCAAGGCCCTCCTTCATGTGGAACGTGGCGTTTGATCCCATCGCCACGCGGCTCATGCTCTCAACGCCCGCCGCAATTACCACATCCTGCACGCCCGACATCACCGCCTGCGCCGCAAACTGGATCGCCTGCTGCGATGAACCGCACTGCCGATCGATCGTCACCGCAGGCGTCGATTGCGGCAGCAGCTTCGATGCCAGAACGGCATTGCGCCCCACCTGCATCGCCTGCTCGCCCGCCTGCGTGACGCAGCCCATGATCACATCGTCCACCGCCGCCGGATCAAGGCCGGTGCGCGCAATGATCGCATCCAGACTTCTTGCGGCCAAATCCACCGGATGCACGCCCGCCAGCCTGCCACCGCGGCGTCCTCCCGCCGTGCGCACGGCATCGACGATATAGGCTGTTGCCATTGCTCCGACTCCTCTCAGCTCTCTTTAACCGGACGATTAAGCAGCCTGTGCCCCCTGTCAAGCACACTTGTGCCAATCCCGCCTCCACCGCATAGACGACTGCGTGAACAAGGAATCCGCCCTGATCGCCGCCTTGCGCGCGCTGGCCCCGCACCCCGCCGCGCGCGGACTGCAAGACGATTGCGCCGTCCTCAATTTCGGCGGCGAGACGCTGGTTCTCACCCATGACATGATGGTCGAAGGCGTCCACTGGCTGGCAGGACAAGACATGGCCGACGTTGCGTGGAAACTCGTCGCCACCAACCTGTCAGACCTTGCGGCAAAGGGCGCGGAACCCATCGGCGTCCTGCTCGGCTTCACGTTGGGCGATGACGACATGCGCTTCCTCACCGGTCTGAGCGAAGCCCTCACCGCCTTCGATATCCCCCTGCTGGGTGGCGATACGGTCAGCGCCAACGGCCCGCGCACCCTCGGCCTCACCGCACTGGGCCGCGCCACCTCGCGCTCTGTGCCCGACCGACGCGGAGCCAGCCCCGGCGATACGCTCTGGCTCACCGGCCCGGTCGGCGCGGCGATGCTCGGCTTCGAGGCACTGCGCGACAGGACCAACGCAGACAGCACCGCCTTCCGCCGCCCCACCCCTCGCCTGGCCGAAGGCCGCGCCCTTGCCCCGCTGGTCACCGCCATGATGGACATCTCGGACGGCCTGCTGATCGATGCCGCGCGAATGGCAACGGCCAGCAACGTGACCTTCGCCATCACCAGCGCCAGCGTCCCTTTCCCGCCAAGCCTGCCGCGCGAACGTCATGACGAAGCCATGCGCTGGGGCGACGATTACGAACTGCTGTTCACGCTTCCCTCCGGCATCGAACCGCCAATAAGCGCGCACTGCATCGGCACCGCCACCGCGCCCACAGCATCACCCGTTATCGTCGATGGTACAGTGCCGCATGGAACGCTGGGTTATGTGCACGATTAAATTGTGCCCCGTCCCGGTCATGGAAAGGCTTGCAGGCGAGAAATAAAACGATAGCGTCTCAGTACCCGCAACGACGGGTGCGGTCCTGGTCGGGGCCGGACATAAAGGGGGATGCCATCGTGAACCTAGTCGTCTTGTCGATTCTACTAGGGTTGCTGGCCATTGTTTATGGCTTCGTGACCAGCCGTCAGGTGCTCGGCGCACCGGCAGGCAACGCGAAAATGCAGGAAATCGCCGCCGCCATTCAGGAAGGCGCGCAAGCCTACCTGAAGCGCCAGTACACCACCATTGCGATTGTCGGCGTGGTCGTCGCCGTCATCATCGCCGCCACATTGGGCACCATCTCGGCCACCGGCTTCGTCATCGGCGCGGTGCTTTCGGGCGTGGCGGGCTTCATCGGGATGAACATCTCGGTCCGCTCGAACGTCCGCACTGCCGCTGCCGCGCAGAACGGCCTGCAGGCGGGCCTCACGCTGGCCTTCCGCGCAGGAGCGATTACCGGGATGCTGGTGGCGGGCCTTGCCCTCCTCGCCATCGCGGTGTTCTACCACTACCTCACCGACATCGCCGGATACACCGTGGGCGGCGAGGATCGCACCGTGGTCGATGGCCTTGTCGCTCTCGCGTTCGGCGCATCCCTCATCTCGATCTTCGCGCGCCTTGGCGGCGGCATCTTTACCAAAGCGGCAGACGTGGGCGCTGACCTTGTCGGCAAAGTCGAAGTAGGCATCCCCGAAGACGATCCCCGCAACCCTGCCGTGATTGCCGACAATGTGGGCGATAACGTCGGCGATTGCGCCGGCATGGCCGCCGACCTGTTCGAGACTTACGTTGTCACCGTCGGCGCTACGATGGTGCTCACCGCGCTGCTGCTCAAAGGCCTTGGCGAAGGCCTCGGCGCGATGATGGCGCTGCCGCTGCTGATCGGCGGCGTGTGCATCGTCACCTCGATCATCGGCACCTATTTCGTCAAACTCGGCAGTTCGAACAACATCATGGGCGCGATGTACAAGGGCTTCCTTGTCACCGCCGTCCTCTCGGTCGGCGCGATCTGGTGGGCCATCGACTATGCCCTTGGCGGCATGGAAACGCCGATGAGCTACACGATCCTTTCCGACACAGTCACCTTCACCGGGCGCACGCTGTTCTATTGCTCTCTGCTCGGCCTGATCATCACAGGCCTGATCATCTGGATCACCGAATACTACACCAGCACCAGCTATCGCCCGGTGCGCTCCATCGCCAAATCGTCGGAAACCGGCCACGGCACAAACGTGATCCAAGGGCTGGCCATCAGCCTTGAATCCACCGCCATGCCCACGCTGGTGATCTGCGCGGGCATAATCGGAGCATACCAATTGGCAGGCCTGATCGGCATTGCCTATGCCGCCACCGCCATGTTGGCGCTGGCTGGCATGGTCGTGGCATTGGATGCCTATGGCCCGGTGACCGACAATGCAGGCGGCATTGCCGAAATGGCTGGCCTCGACGATTCGGTCCGTGAAAAGACCGATGCATTGGATGCCGTGGGCAACACCACCAAAGCCGTGACCAAGGGCTATGCCATCGGTTCGGCGGGCCTTGCCGCACTCGTGCTGTTTGCAGCCTACACCACCGACTTGCGCGAATTCTTCCCGAATCTCGCCGTCAGCTTCAGCCTTGAAAACCCCTACGTCATCGTCGGGCTGCTGCTCGGCGCGCTGCTGCCGTACCTGTTCGGTGCGATGGGCATGACCGCTGTGGGCCGCGCCGCCGGTGACGTGGTGATCGACGTGCGCAACCAGTTCCGCGAAAATCCGGGCATCATGGCGGGCACCTCAAAGCCCGATTATGCCCGCACCGTGGACCTTGTGACGAAGGCCGCGATCAAGGAAATGATCGTGCCCTCGCTCCTTCCGGTCCTCGCTCCCATCGTGGTCTATTTCGTGATCGCGGCGGTGGCAGGGCAGGCAAATGGCTTTGCGGCGCTTGGCGCGCTTCTGCTCGGCGTGATCGTCAGCGGGCTGTTCGTGGCCATCTCGATGACCTCGGGCGGCGGCGCGTGGGACAATGCCAAGAAATACATCGAAGATGGCCACCACGGCGGCAAAGGCAGTGAAGCCCACAAGGCCGCTGTCACGGGTGATACCGTGGGCGATCCCTACAAGGACACCGCTGGCCCCGCCGTCAACCCGATGATCAAGATCACCAATATCGTCGCGCTGCTGCTTCTGGCCGCGCTGGCATCAAACGCAGCCGGATAACCGGCGCGCACCCACAAGTTGGGGAGAGGAGACCCCGCCCGGCGCAATCCGGGCGGGGTTTTGCTTTGTCATGGCCAGCCCATGACCCATTCCAACTTCGGCGCCCCGGACTTGATCCGGGGCAGGGCTTCCTTTGTGCGTCCCTCGACTTCAAAAACCGCCAAAGTTTCGGCTCCCAAGTTTTGCTGCAATGTTAACCGACTTTTCGGGTCTTGCCGCGTAAGCCTCCCAGCGGAGACTCCGATTTTGAACGCGCCGATACTTCCAGCCCAGTTTGGCACCATGTCAAACAAACCCACCGGCGCAGTGCGCGCGGGCTTGGCGCGGTGGCCCGAATGGGCGACAGCAGAGCGCAGACGCGATTGGGCCGAACTGGCCGATGCCGCCACCACCCCCAATCCGTTCTTTGAACAGTGGTATCTTCTACCGTCTTATCAGGCATTTGATCCTGAGGGCACGGGCACGATCTTTTCGCTGTACATCGGCACTGAACTCATCGGCCTGCTCCCGCTAACCCTGCCGAACCGCTATGGCCGCTGGCCTTTGCCGCACATCAGCACCTGGCTGCACCCCAACGTCTTCCTTGGCACCCCGCTGGTGCGCGCAGGGTGTGAAGCCTTGTTCTGGCAAGCCTTGCTTGATTGGGCCGATACCGATGGCTCGGCCAATGCCCTGTTCCTGCACCTGCCCGCCATGCCGCTGGAACATCCCCTGACTCAGGCCCTGTTCGATGTGGCAGACCGCGAACGTCGCACCGCCGCGCTGGTCATGCGCCAGCAGCGCGCCTTGCTGCATTCCCCGCTCCTGCCAGACCTCTATCTGGAACGCGCGCTGACTGGCAAAAAGCGCAAGGAGTTGCGCCGCCAGCACGCCCGGCTGGCTGAACAGGGTGAACTTGCCTTTACCCGCCATGATGACAGCACAGGCCTTGCCGAATGGACAGAGGCTTTCCTCGATCTGGAAAGCCGCGGCTGGAAAGGTGCAGGCGGCAGCGCGCTGGCATCGGACACGGCCACCGCCGCACTGTTCCGCCAATCGCTGGCCGGAGCCGCTGCTGCGGGAAAGCTTGAACGGCTTGCCCTGACGCTTGATGGCCGCCCCATCGCCATGCTCGCCAACTTCCTCACGCCCCCCGGCAGCTTTTCATTCAAGACCGCGTTCGATGAAGCATACGCCCGCTTCTCGCCCGGCGTGCTGCTTCAGCGGGAAAATCTGGCACTCCTGTCCCGGCCCGAAATCGCATGGTGCGATAGCTGCGCCACGCCCGATCACCCGATGATCGACAGCCTGTGGACCGAACGCCGCCCGATTGGCCGCATATCGGTCGCCATCGGCGGCAAGCTGCGCCGCACCGCCTTTGCCTCGCTCCTCGCGCTCGAACTGCGCCGCAACCCTACGGGACTTGCCCGATGAACCAGCCCAATCCTGCCTTCAACCTGTCCGCGCCCGCCACAGTCTTTGCCGAAGAAGCGCGCAGCACCTTCGCCGCGAACTATCCCGAGGTGCCGCACAAACTGGCGCACGATCTGGGCCACCATCCGCTGATGCAGCTTGATGCGTTGGCGGCCCTCGCAGAATCGCTGCCCGATAGCGCGGTGGAGTATAACCGCGCCGCCCTTCCCCTTGGCCTCAATGGCGAGAAAGCCCCCACCAACGGCATCGGCATTGGCGAAACGATCCGCAACATCGCCACCACCGGCAGTTGGGCCGCGCTGAAGAACATCGAACAAAGCCCCGTCTACAATGCCCTGTTGATGGATCTGCTGGAGGAACTGCGCCCCACCATCGAGGCGCGCACCGGCGCGATGCTCAAACCACAGGGCTTCGTCTTCGTCACCAGCCCCAATGGCGTCACGCCCTATCACTTTGATCCCGAACACAATATCCTGCTGCAGCTGATGGGATCAAAGGAAATGACGATGTTCCCCGCAGCCGATCCGCGCTTTGCCCCCGATGAAACGCACGAAAGCTATCACACCGGCGGCCCGCGCGATCTCTATTGGCGCGATGAACTTTTGCCCCATGGGAAGGTCTGGCCGCTTTCGCCCGGCGACGCGCTGTTCGTGCCGGTCATGTCTCCGCATTTCGTGAAAAACGGCCCTGCCCCGTCGGTGTCGCTTTCGATCACCTGGCGCTCGGAATGGAGCTTTGCCGAAGCCGATGCCCGCGCCTTCAACAGCCTGCTGCGCCGCGCGGGCCTAAAACCCCGTGCCCCCGGTCGCTGGCCCGCCACCAACCGTGCCAAGGCGCTTGGCTGGCGGCTGGCGCGCCGCCTGATGGGATGATCCGCACGGTTGACGTAAACGGAAACACGGTCCATCGCGCGCAGCCATGATGAAACACGAAAACCCCACGCCACAGCAACTCGTCGATGGCCTGCTCGATCTGCTGACCGTCAAGGACCACGGCGGGGACCGTTTCGAAGGCCGCCGCAAGATCGGCGGCGTGGGCCGCGTGTTCGGCGGACAGGTCATCGGCCAAGCCTTGGCCAGCGCCGAACGCACCGTGCCCGATGATCGCCCGGTCCACTCGCTCCACGCCTATTTCCTGCGCGGTGGCAACGAAGATCACGAGATCGATTTCAAGGTAGAGCGCGATCTTGATGGCGGTTCATTCTCCAATCGCCGCGTCGTCGCCAGCCAGCTGGGCAAGCCGATCCTCAACATGGTCGCCTCATTCCACAAGCGCGAGGACGGCCGTTTTCATGCCGAACCCATGCCAGAAGTCGCCGGGCCGGACGGATTGCTGAGCGAGGCCGAACTGCGCGCAAAATTCGCTGACAAGATGACCGAACAGCAGCGCGCCTACATGCTGCAACCGCGCCCCATCGAACTGCGCCCACTGGAAGCGCGGCACTGGATGAACAGTGGCCCGCAAGAGCCAAAAGCGCACACGTGGTTCCGCTCGGTCGCCACCCTGCCCGATGATCCGCGCATCCACCGCGCGATCCTTGCCTATGCCAGCGACATGACGCTGCTCGGCACGTCAACTCTGCCGCACGATATCAGCTGGGCCAAGAACAACATCATGGGTGCCAGCCTCGATCACGCGATCTGGTTCCACGATGATTTCCGGGCCGATGAATGGCTGCTGTATGCCTGCGACAGCCCATGGGCAGGCCGCGCGCGCGGGTTCAATCGCGGGCGGATCTACACGCGCGAGGGGCGCTTGGTGGCCAGTGTGGCGCAAGAGGGGCTGATCCGCCCCATCACACCGAAAAAAGCTGACTGATCATGGTTTTGGGCACACCGTCCCGGTAATGCGCGGCTCGGCCACCATCGCGAAGACCACTTTGCCCAGCGATGCCACGGCAGGCTGTGCCGCCAATTCCCGCGCCACCTTTTCAAACCTGCGGCAATTGGCCGGGTCGGTTGCCCCGCTGCCATAGCGGTTTCCCAGCCGCGTGGCATAAGCATCGTAGGCATGGCCCTCATCGCCGAAGAACGCCCGCAAGTGCCGCCCGGCGGCAGCAAAGACCGGGTGGTGCGTCTGCCCCATCGCGTCGGTGCCGGCACTGATATCCACGCCAATGGCGCGGCAGCGCAGCGTTACGGCCATCATCATCGCTTCAAACTCGTGCAATCGCGCTGCGGCCAGCGTCTGTCCATCAAGGCACCCCTGCGCCTGCGCGCCTTGCGCAAAAGGCAGGGAAACCAAAGCCATGGCCAGCGCCAGCCGCCTCATTGGGATGCCTGTGCGAGCTGGCATGATGTCACCGGCACCGCCATCACCGTATCAAACAGCCGCACCACGGCGGCCTGACGGCTATAGGTCACCGCCGCCACCTGCTGCTGATAATCGCGCGCCTCGGCAGCAAGTGCGTTCATCGGTGTCGGGTCGCGGGAAAGCTGATGGCTGTCATAGGCTTGCTGCAATGCCTGCATGTGCGCAATCGCCGCAGCATTGTTAGCCCGCGCCAGTTCCAGCACCGGCTTGTAGCGCGTTTCATAAAAAGCGTTGCGCTGCTCCGCCGAACAAAACGACGATGGCACCGCAAGGTCGGCGATCGGTTGCAACGCTGGCCGCGCGGGCAAGGCAAAACCCTGCAGCGCCACAACTTTGGCTGTCCCCGCCCCTGCCTCCTGCGATTTTGCCAACTCGCTCAGCAAGGCTGCATCGCTCCCTGCAGGTGCCGCATCCTGCGCTTTGGCAACCGCAGGCTGCACTACAGCCACTGGTGCCGCTGCGGGAGCAGCTGGCACTGCTGGAACTGGAGCTGGTGCGGCAGGCCGCAGCGTCGCCAGCTTCGCCTTCGCCAGCCCGCTGAACGTGCCGGACGGATATTGCGCCAGATAGGCCTCATAAACCGCAGCATCTTCGCTGCCTGCAACGGATTGCCAGAAGGCCAGTTCAAACGGCGTGCCTACGCCATTGGCTGTCTGCGCACAGATTGGACCGCCGACAAAAAGCAGGCAGGCAGCAATCGCTGTCTTGGCGGTCAGGCGACCGGTTTTTGAAAGCATATCCATCGTCTCCAACCCCGCGTTCCCAGGCGCGGGGACTGTCCCGACGTCCACCAGACACGACGGGATTGAAGGACCTGCAAACAAGTGCGGTTAAGGCCCCGGAAACCGTGTTCCCTGCGGCTTTCAGGCATCTTCTGCTGCAGTTAGGTGCATCTAGGTGCATCTAGGTGCATCCAGGTGCACTTCAGGATTTCACCCGTTTCAGCCGTTCGGATGGTAGAAATCATAGACCGTCTGCGCCACGGCAGAGCTCACTCCCGGTGCCCGCTGAAGGTCCTCAAGGCTGGCCGCGCGCACTTTTCCGGCGGTGCCGAAGTGCAGCAGGAGCGCCCGCTTGCGCGCCGGACCGATGCCCGGAATCTCGTCCAGCGGACTGGCCGTAATCGCCCGGCTGCGCTTGGCCCGGTGCGCGCCGATGGCAAAGCGGTGAACCTCGTCGCGCATGTTCTGCAGATGGAACAGCAGCGGCGAATTGACCGGCAGCATCTTTTCCCGACCATCGGGAAAATGAAACACCTCACGCCCATCGCGCCCGTGATGCGGGCCCTTGGCGATGGCGATCAGCGGCACGTCCTCGATGCCGAGTTCGCCCAAGGCTTCCTTCACCGCCGACATCTGCCCCTTGCCGCCATCGATCAGTACAAGATCGGGCCACATCCCGTTTTCCCGGTCAGGATCGTCTTCCTGCGCTTTTCCAAAGCGGCGCGTCATCACTTCGCGCATCATGCCGAAATCGTCGTTGGTCTGCGCGGTCTTGATGTTCCACTTGCGATATTGCGCTTTGATAAAGCCTTCCGGCCCCGCCACGATCATCGCGCCAAGCGCATTGGTGCCCTGAATGTGGCTGTTGTCGTAAACCTCGATCCGCTGCGGCACTTCGGAAAGCTCAAGGAATTCAGCAAGGTCACGCATGGTGCGGGCCTTGGTGCCGCTTTCGGCCAGCCGCCGATCCAGCGATTCCACGGCGTTGCGCTGCGCCTGCTCCATCAGCCGCCGCCGGTCCCCCCGCTGCGGCACGGAAACTTCGACTTTGCCGCCCGCGCCTTCGTAAAGCGCCTCGGCGAGCAGTTCGGCTTCGGGCAATTCGCGGTCCACCAGAATGAGCCGCGCCGGGGGCACCTCTTCATAGAACTGCGCGAGAAAGGCGGTCATTACCTCGGCTTCCGAAAGCCCCTCCGTGTGGCTGGGGAAGAAGGCGCGGTGGCCCCAGTTCTGGCCGCCGCGGATGAAGAAGGCCTGCACCGCCACTTGCCCGCCCTTCACCGCCATGGCAAAGACATCGGCATTGCCCACGCCCTCGGCATTGATCGCCTGGCTGCCCTGAATGAACGTGGCGGCGCGCAAGCGGTCGCGCAGCATGGCGGCGCGTTCAAAATCCAGCGCTTCGGCGGCGGCCTGCATCTCCACTTCGATCTCGCGCTGCACCGCGCCCGATTTGCCGCCGAGGAAATCCTTGGCCTGCCGCACCAGCTCGCCATAGGCCTCAGGCGTGATCCGGTCCACGCACGGGGCCGAGCAGCGCTTGATCTGATAGAGCAGGCAGGGCCGGTCGCGCCGCGACATGAAGCCATCATTGCAACTGCGCAGCAGGAACAGCTTTTGCAGCGCATTGATCGTGGTGTTGACGCTGCCCGCGCTGGCAAAGGGGCCGTAGTAATTGCCCTTGGCCTTGCGCGCACCGCGATGTTTCTGGATGCGCGGGTAGGCGTGATCGCCGCGCAACAGGATGAACGGAAAAGATTTATCATCGCGCAGCAGCACGTTGTAGGGCGGGCGGAAGCGCTTGATCAACTGCGCTTCGAGCAACAGCGCCTCGGCTTCCGAATTGGTGGTGACGATCGTCATGCTGCGCGTCTGGCTGACCATGCGACGCAGGCGATTGGGCAGGCGATCAACTTGCGTGTAATTGGCCACGCGGTTCTTCAGCGCGCGCGCCTTGCCCACATAGAGCACATCGCCCTTGGCATCCTGCATCCGGTAGACGCCGGGCTTGGGCTTGAGCGTATTCACCGTGTCGCGAATGACCGAGATGCCCAATTCGATGTCGGGTCGCTCCGATCCGCGCACGGTCGTGGCCGCGCGGTCTTCGTGGAACCGTTCGGTATCGCGATCAGGCGGGGCAGCGGGCTTCTTGGCCATGCTTGGCAAATAGTCGCTCGGTCGGCTTAGGCAATGGCGCGAAGGTGCGTGTCCACTATCAGGGTTTTCCCGCATGGTGCGTTTCGGCAGCCTTTAGGCTGGGTGCGGCAAAATTGGTGAATGATCGGGCAACCATCACGAACCTTTGGCACACGCGATTCTTCCGTGGTGCCCGGACGCCGCGCCGATGCCCGCGTGCGCCTCCACCTGCCTGCGCGGCTGGTGCTGCTTTCGGGCACGCAGCAGTGCATTCTTGAAGATCTGTCCGTTACCGGCGCAGCAATCATCCCGCAGGGTGCGTTGCCCG
The DNA here is from genome assembly GCA_041639635.1 of Novosphingobium sp. Classification (GTDB taxonomy): domain Bacteria; phylum Pseudomonadota; class Alphaproteobacteria; order Sphingomonadales; family Sphingomonadaceae; genus Novosphingobium. The sequence continues at coordinate 6,374 of JBEQBV010000006.1, read as the reverse complement.
CGCCGGGCGCTTCTGGGATTCTGATCTGCGAGCATATCGAAGGCTTTGGCGTCATCCGATGGTCACGCCATGGCCGGTGCGGCTTCATGTTCGATGAGAAAATGCCGCTGGCACAAGTCATCTCCCTGCGCCACGTGGCCGATAGCTACGAAGTTACCGAGCGCGAACGCAACCTGGAGCGCGCGCGGGCGTGGGTGCAGGGTCGTTCGAAAACGCTGTGACGGCAGCACCCTGAGGGCGGCGATGACGGAGGCCTCAAGCTGGCCAATCGTCTGGAGCCCAATTGCGCGCGGTGTGAATAACACGCAAGATTGTCAGTGCCGCACTGTCTTCGCTTAGCGCGTAGACAAGGATGTAAGGGAGCCGGTGCACGGATTTCTCATAAGTTCCCGCAACGCGCCCGGGATGTCCGGTGGCGAAATTGGCCAAAGCCGCGCCGGTTTCGCGTATCCGCTTGGCAACTCGCCGTGCAGCGGCCCGATTGTCTTGCGCGATGTAAACCACTTGCTCTTCAAGATCATCAAGTGCGTCATCAGACCACCGCACTTGCCTCATGCGACTTTGGCGCCTGCAGCTTCGATGGCTGCATCAATCCGCGCCATCGCCTCATCATGCGGTATGACCCGTCCTGCCGCCATATCGGCAAGGCCCCGCTGGATGCCTTCGATGATCTCCAGTTCACGATTCACATAAGCATCAAGCGCTTCTGCCGCCAGAAAGGACTTCGTGCGCCGCGTGCCCTGCGCCAGACGCCCAAGTTTTTCCTTCAGATCGGGGGTGACCCGGATCGTCATTGTCGTGCTGGCACCCATTCTGCGCTCCTGTGGTCAGATGTACACAAGGTAACACACCTGACAGCATTTGTCTGCCCTTTGTCCGCAGCCCCATTAGAACTGCTTGCGGAATTCCAGTTCAAACACTGCACCGCGCGGGTCGAGGTAGCCGGGGTTGTAGCGTAGCGGCACGGTGCCGGTATCATCGGTCACGCGCTGCTGGGCGTTGAACACGTTATCGACCGAGAACGATACGCGCGAGCCTTTGAGGAAGGGCACTTTCTCCACCAGCTTTTCCTTGCGGCCCAGATCGGCAAAGATTCGCAGATTGAAGGTGGCAAAGGGCGCAAAGCGCAGCGTTGTTGATCCAGGCAAGCCGCTGGCATCGATGCGCGAACCGCCCGTGTAATTGCCACTGACCCGCAGGCCAAAGCCGCGATAGAAACCGCCGCCTTCCATCTCGATCGAATGGCGTGCCACTGCGCCATCAAGCGCCTGTCCATCCAACAGGTTCAACACCTGCCCCCCTGCAGCGATTTGCACCGATTGCTGGAACTGCACGGTGTGGAAGATCGAGAGGTTCCAGCGGCCGCGCCCATCGCCGCCAAATCCGCCCGGGCCACCGCGCGGACCGCCGCCGCCGCCCGCGCTCGGAGGTGGACCACCTGCCGCAGCAGGCGGGCGACCAGCGCCCGGAGCACCTCCAGCACCCGCAGGCCCATTGGCACCCGCAGGCGGAGCGCCAGGGCCCGGCGGTCTGCCACCAGCAGCGCCCATCATCCGCCCCATTGGTCCGCGCTGGGCTGCTGCCGGATCGGGAGTACCGAAGTTGCCCGAGATGTTCAGGCCATAGCGCAGGCGCGAGCCCTTTTCTTCGGCAAAGGTGACCGAGCTTTGATCGACCGAGACAATCCGCCCATCGGCATCGCGAACCACACGGCCCGGAAAGGCTGCTTCCACTTCGGGCGTCAGCAGCGGAAAGCCGTTGGTCGTGTTGGTTGACCGGTTGCGGAAGTATTCGGCCACGAAGGTCAAGTCCTTCATGAACGGCAAGGTCCAGTTCAGGCCAAACTTCCAGTCGCGCTGGCTTTCCTTAACCAGATTGGGGTTGCCGCCGGAAATCACCGTGGCCAGCACGGTTTCGCCGCGCGTGAAATCAAAGATCGAAACGTTGGGCGTCACAGTGGTCGGCCCGCCCAGCGCGGTGAGGCTCGGTGCCTTTTCGGCTGCCACGTAGCTGGCCGTCAGTGTCAGCTTTTCGGTGGGGCCATAAGTGAGGCCACCGCCCCAGTTGGTCAGCGTGCCGAAATCTGAAAGTTCATGCAGTTCGGCATTGGCGTTTAGCGACAGATCGCCCAGCCCTGCGCCAAAGCCTTCCTTGCGGCTAGTGATCGGCAGATCGAGGCTGAACCCGCCCTGCGCATCGCCGCGCTTCAGGTTGATCTGGCCTGCGGTGCTGCGCGTATCGTTGCTTTCGATGCCCGAATAATCGAACCCGGCCTTGACGGTCAGTGACACTTCGCCGCCGGGCAGGCGCAGCGGCCTGCCGGTCAGCGTGGCAAGGCTCGTCACCGTGTCCGTCTTTGACAAGGCCCGGTCGGCCACAGCGGGGATAATCGCGCTGCCCGGCAAGGCGCCCGAGGCACTGAGCGAGCCTGCCGCAACCAGCGTCTGGAACCCCGAAAGGTCTGCGCGCCGGTCAATCGTGCTGTTGGTTTCGACATGGCCTGCATCGGCGGTCAGCGCCAGATTCCATGCGCCCAGCGGCTTGTTGAGCGCAGCGCCCGCCTGCAGCGTGGTGGTGCGACGGAGCGTGGTGATCGGTTGCGGTTCCAGCGTGGTGCGCGAAAAGCTGCCGGTGCTGTCGGTCAGCGTGATGGCATTCAGCCCGTTGAGGCTGCGCGAATCATCGCGTTGCGCCAGAAGGTTGACGCTCAATCCCGCGCCCGCGCCCAAAGCGCGGGCCAGTGTAGCGTTCAATTGCGCCGATTTGCTATCCGCTATCAGCGTGCGGAAATCAGCGGCCAGCGGATCACCCGATACCAGCGCGCCGGTGGTGGGCTGAAATATGCCGCGCTCGGCCTCTGTCAGAGGGCTGGCATCTTCGAGTTTGCCGGTCACGTTGATGCGGTTGCCGCCCGCAATCTTGGTCAGCGTGAATTCCTGCTCCCATTCGCTGAAGCCGCCGCTGGCCGGCAGGCGATATTCGGTTTCGCTGCCAAAGCTGCTGAAATTGTCCTTGAGGATGAAATTGACCACGCGCTGATCGGGGCGATAGCCATATTGCAGTGCCACTTCTTCGGGCAAGACTTCCACCCGGCGGATCGCTTCGGGCGGAATGCCGCGGAGTTCGCGGAAACCTGAAATGCGCATGCCGTTCAGCAGCACCACCGGCCCGCCGCTGCCGCGCCCGCGCCCGGAACCCGTCTGCGGGGCCAGCGAGGCCAGCAGTTCCTGCAAAGATCCAGCGCCATAGGATGCAATCGCAGCTTCATCCAGCACGGCAATTGGCGGCTGCGTTGTATCAACCTGCCCCTTGATCCGCGTGGCGATGACGAGGATCTGTCCTGGCTCGCCCATCACCTCTTCTTCATCGCCGTCCAGCACGCCCTGCGCGGCATCTTCGGTGCCAGAGGTCACGTCCTGCGCCATGGCAGGGTTGATCACCGTCAGGCAGAATGCGAGTGTGGCCAGCGATGTCGCTGCGGTCTTGATCACGTTGTCTACCTTTGGATCTGGCGCGCCGTATTCCGGCCCGAAACTTACAACGCTGCTGTTGCCGAAGCGGTCCAAGTGGAACAACGCGCATTTGGTAACAGATTGTCGCACTGCAACATAACTCGCGACATGCAGGCCCCTACCTGAACCAAAGATAGCCTGATGTGCTGCCCCCCTTCCCTTTTTCGGCTGACACGGCTAAGGGCGGCACGGAATCCTGTGCGCAAGGACTGCCGATGCAGTGCGGGCGCTCGTCAAACTTGCTCTGACATACTCTGATAAAAGGCAGCTGAACCCGCCGATGGCGAAAGAAGAACTCCTCGAAATGCGCGGACAGGTGGTGGAACTCCTGCCCAACGCGATGTTCCGCGTCCGTCTGGAAAACGACCACGAAATCCTCGGCCACACCGCCGGCAAGATGCGCAAGAACCGCATCCGCGTGCTGGTGGGCGATGAAGTGCTGGTCGAACTCACCCCTTATGATCTGACCAAGGGCCGGATCACTTACCGCTTCATGCCCGGTCGCGGCGGTCCCGGCGGCTTTTGATGGCGGGCGACGCTTCGCCCGCTTCTCATCTTCCCGAACTGGTTTTGGCATCGGCCAGCCCGCGGCGGCTTGAGCTTTTGGGCCGCTTGGGCCTGAAGCCCGACCGCGTCGTCGCCACCGATATCGACGAATCTGCCCTGAAGGCTGAACGCCCCCGCGCCCATGCGGTGCGCTTGGCGGCGGAAAAGGCGCGCGCGGCGGCAGCGCTGGCCCCTGATTGCGTGATCCTTGCAGGCGATACCGTGGTGGGCGCAGGCGCACGCATTCTGCCCAAGGCCGAGGATGAGGCCACCGCGCGCAAGTGCCTTGCCCTGCTTTCTGGCCGCCGCCATCGCGTGTTCTCTGCCATTGCCGTGATCACGCCTGACGGCAGGTTGCGCGAGGCTCTTTCCGAAACCATCGTGCGGTTCAAACGCCTCAGCCCCGAAGAGATGGACGATTACATCGCTGGGCGCGAATGGCACGGCAAGGCCGGTGGCTATGCCATCCAGGGCAGTGCCGAGGGCTTTTGCGACTGGATTTCGGGCAGCCATTCGGGCGTAGTCGGTCTACCCCTGTATGAAACGCGCAAGCTGCTCAAAGCCGCTGGCGTGAAGGTGAAATAGCGCATGGCGGCGGAATGGCTTTACGAAGACGGCATTGCCGAAGAGCGCGCGATTCTGGTTGCGAACGGCGCGATTATTTCGGCCCGCGTCGAATGGGGCGAAGGTCTGCGGCCCGGCCTTGTCGCACAGGTCAAGCTCGTCAAGCGCCATGCGGGAGCCAAACGCGGCACCGTGCGGTTTGACGATGGCAGTGATGCGCTGATCGACCAGCTTCCGCACGAAGCGACCGAAGGCGCGCGGCTGATGGTACGCGTAGTGCGCGCCGCGATTGCCGAGAAGGGCCGCACCAAGCTGCCCGTCGTCCGCCCCGCCCCCGGTGCCACGCCCTGCCCTGCACCCACCTTGCGCGAAGAGATCGAGTTCAGCGGCGCTGCGTTGCGCGCGCTGCCCGCCACCAGCCGTGCCTTTGCCAGCAATGGCTGGGATGAACTGGTGGAACAAGCGCAGACCGGCGAGATCGCTTTTCCCGGTGGCTCCATCATGATCACCCCCACACCTGCGATGACGCTGATCGATGTTGACGGCACCCTGCCCCCGCTGAAGCTGGCGCTGGCGGCGGTCGATGCCATCGCCGATGCGCTGCACCGGATGGACATTGGCGGCAACATCGGCATCGATTTCCCCACGCTGGCCGACAAGAAGGACCGCCAGCATGTGGACAAGGCGCTGGCCGATGCGCTGATCGACTGGACGGGTGAGCGCACCGGCATGAACGGCTTCGGCTTTGTGCAACTGGTCGCGCGACTGGAACGGCCTTCGCTGATCGCCCGCTATGCCCGCCACCCCGCCACCGCCGCTGCGCGCTTACTGCTACGGCAGGCGGAGCGCGTAGCAGAACCGGGCGCACTGTTGCTGAGCGCCAACCCGCGCGTGCTGGATGCACTCCAGCCTGCGTGGGAAGCAGAGCTGGCGCGCCGCACCGGGCGCAGCGTGCGGCGCAAGGCCGACCCGGCGCTGGCCCTCACCGGGGGATTTGCACAGGCCATCACGGCATGACCGGAATTGGCATGAACACGCCAACCATCCGCCGCTGCCCCATCTGCCGCAAACCGCGCGTGGAAGAACACAAGCCGTTCTGCTCCACCCATTGCCGCGACCGTGATCTGCTGCGCTGGCTCGATGATGGCTATGCCCTCCCCGGCCCGCCGGCTGAGCCTGACCCGGAAGATTGACGCGCACCCACTGCAAAACCCGCTCGCCCACGCATGCAGGGGCCTCGGGCCTTTAACGGAAGGGTTGCGTGAACCTCCCGACGTCCCCGCCTGCGCGAGGATGCAAAAATTTTCGCACCACAGGACTTGCCAACCCCGCCCCGCTTCGCCATAGGCGCGCTTCCCATCGCCTGCCGATCAACACAGATCGCTGCACAGACGATGCCCGGGTAGCTCAGTTGGTAGAGCAGCGGATTGAAAATCCGCGTGTCGGCGGTTCGAATCCGTCCCCGGGCACCACTTCCCCATCCGCCGATCACCGCCTGAGGATCGCACCCGCAAAGCTATCCCGCGATCGGCCTATTCGGCGCGCTCTTCGCCAAGCGAAGCGCGCAGTTCGGCGATGGCGATGGCGTTGGATGCTGCGGTGGCTGCCAGTTCGTCGCGTTGCGAAAGCAGTGCCTGTTCTGCGGCAAGGACCACGAAGAAATCGATCAGGCCCAGTTCGTGCTGACGCCGGGCCTGCTGCGCGGCCTGTTCGGCCGCTTTCAGTGCCTCGGCATTGATGGCCAGTCTTGCT
>JBEQBV010000005.1:0-41839 GCA_041639635.1 Novosphingobium sp. | reverse complement strand
GCATTGCGCGGCTGCTGAAGGCGCAATCGCGCTTTGGAGCCGAACTCGACAGTCTCGCTGACAACGTTTCGTTTGGCGTGGCACCAGCGCTGATCCTCTTCCTTTGGTCGCTGCAGGAAGTGCCGCGCCTGGGCTGGTTCGCAGCCCTGTCTGTGGCGATCGCCTGTGCTCTGCGGCTCGCCCGGTTCAATGCGCGTATCGATATGGAAGAACAGCCGCACAAGTCCGCTGGTTTCCTGACCGGCGTTCCTGCGCCGGTTGGGGCAGGCTTGGCATTCTTGCCGCTCTATTTGTGGATCGCGACCGATAATCCCCTGTTCCGCGAGCCATTGCTTGTAGGGCCATGGCTGGTGCTGATTGCGTTCCTGATGATCTCGAATGTGGCAACGCTCAGCTGGTCTTCGATCCGTCCACGCCGCAACGTGCGATTGGAACTGATGGCGCTTACCGGTCTGGTGATCGCGGCGCTATTAACCGAACCTTGGCTGACGCTGTCAGCTATCTGCGTTGTCTATCTGGCGATGATCCCGGTCGGGATGGTGCGCTATACCAAAGTCAGGCGGCAGCGCGCAGCGGTTGGATAGCGCGGGCGGCTTCGACAACGGGCCGAATGCTGCGGCGGACGCTGCGACGCACTTGCGATGCTGAAGCGCTGCGTGGGGCGGGCGATGTGTGGCTGGTGATTTGAACGAGGAATTCCCGGTCGCGCTTTAGCGTGCGGTATTCGGCCAAGAGCGCCTTGATCTGTGCCGTGCGCCCTTGCATCGTCACCACGATGGCAATCACGGCAAGTGCAGCAGCGATGACAAAAACAGCCGTGCAAACGAGAGCGAGCATTGCGTTAATCCCTAAGCTTCCGTTTCCCTCAACCTATTCCCGGTGATGCGGGAAACACCTGTGGAAAACCTGTGAATTGCCTTATGGTTCCAGCACGCCCGGGAACCGAATCGGGCGCCTGCTCAATGTTCCCTTTTTGTTCTTGTCCGTCAAGTGGCTTGTGCGTGTGCATGGGCCTGTTCCCTTGCTTGTTGCGTGTTTACGCCTGAAAATCTGACAAATCCGCGCTGGATTTTATCAAATTCCTGCTTTAAGGGCCGGCACGTCGTGATCTTGGCTGGCGCTGTGCTGGTTCAGGCATGCGACAATCCACACGGGAAGCGCTCACACCGGTGCCGACAGCGGGATCTCCGCAACGGTTCCAGCTTCCCGGAGGCACAACCGGAAAGGAATTACTTATGGCGGCACCAGTCGTCACGATGCATCAACTTATCGAAGCCGGGGCCCACTTCGGCCACCAGACCCACCGCTGGAACCCGCGGATGAAGCCGTATATCTTCGGCGCCCGCAACGGCATCCACATACTTGACCTGTCGCAGAGCGTTCCGCTTTTCGCCCGTGCGCTCGAATTCATTTCGGCCACCGTGCAGGCAGGCGGCAAGGTCCTGTTCGTGGGCACCAAGCGCCAGGCGCAAGAGCCGATCGCTCAGGCTGCGCGCGCTTCGGGCCAGCACTATGTCAACCACCGCTGGCTGGGCGGCATGCTCACCAACTGGAAGACCATCTCGGGCTCGATCAAGCGTTTCAAGGCGCTGGAAGAGCAGCTCGCCGGTGACACAGCGGGTCTGACCAAGAAGGAAGTTCTCCAGCTGACGCGGGAGCGTGACAAGCTCGAACTGTCGCTCGGCGGCATTCGCGACATGGGCGGCATTCCGGACGTTATGTTCGTGATCGACGCCAACAAGGAAGAGCTGGCAATCAAGGAAGCCAACGTGCTGGGTATTCCGGTAGTGGCGATCCTCGATTCGAACGTTTCGCCCGATGGCATCGCGTTCCCGGTTCCGGCGAATGACGACGCTAGCCGCGCCATTCGCCTCTATTGTGAAGCCGTAGCTGCTGCCGCCACGCGCGGTGGCCGTGATGCGGCTATTGCATCGGGCGCTGATCTTGGCGCGATGGACGAGCCGATGGCTGAAGAAGCTGTGGTCGAGGCCTGATTTTTGGGAATTTCGGCTGACGGCCCACTCATCAAGGGAAGGGCCGTCACCGAATTGTCCCGGATGTGATCTACGGGCCGCGGCAGTGCTGCGGCCCTCCTCTGTATTCAAGAATGAAGGATCAACGCGATGGCTTATACCGCCGCTGACGTGAAGAACCTGCGCGAGCGCACTGGCGCCGGCATGATGGATTGCAAGAAGGCTCTGGACGAAGCCGGTGGCGATTTCGAAGCCGCGGTTGACGCGCTGCGCGCGAAGGGCCTTGCTGCTGCTGCCAAGAAGTCGAGCCGCACCGCGGCTGAAGGCCTTGTCGGCGTGGCCGTTTCGGGCACCAAGGGTGTCGCGCTTGAAGTGAACTCGGAAACCGATTTTGTCGCCAAGAACGACCAGTTCCAGGACTTTGTGCGCAAGGCGACCGAAGTGGCGCTGCACACTGGCGTAACCGAAGTCGAAGCGCTGAAGTCTGCCGAATATCCCGATGGCGGCACAGTGGCTGACAAGCTGACCAACAATGTGGCCACCATCGGTGAAAACCAGCAGCTGCGCCGCATCAAGCATGTCGAGGTATCGAACGGCATTGTCGTGCCCTACATGCACAATGCTGCGGCTACCAACCTTGGCAAGATCGGTGTGCTCGTTGCGCTCGAATCCGAAGCGGCTGCCGACAAGCTGGAATCGCTGGGCAAGCAGATTGCGATGCACATCGCAGCCGCTTTCCCGCTGGCGCTGAATGCTGAAGACCTTGATGCCGATCTGATCGCGCGCGAACGCAAGATCGCGGCTGAAAAGGCTGCCGAAAGCGGCAAGCCTGCAGAAGTGCAAGCGAAAATGGTCGATGGCGCCGTGGCCAAGTATGCCAAGGAAAACGCGCTGCTTTCACAGATCTTCGTGATGGACAACAAGTCCACCATCCAGCAGGTCGTCGATGCAGCAGGCAAGGAAGCTGGTGCGAAGATCGTGCTGAAGGACTATGTCCGCTTCCAGCTCGGTGAAGGCATCGAGAAGGAAGAGACCGACTTTGCCGCCGAAGTGGCTGCTGCTGCCGGCATCAAGTAAGACTTCAAACTACAATCCCCGCATGGCCAGTTCCGCAAAGGAACTGCCTGTGCGGGGATTGTTGTATCTTGCGCCCTTGGCACGGCCCTTCACAGGGCTATAAGGGCGGCCACCTTTCGATATGAGTGCATCCAGAAAATGAGCGTCCCCACCTACAAGCGCATCCTCCTGAAGCTTTCGGGCGAAGTGCTGATGGGGGAGCAGCAGTTCGGCATTGATACAGATTATGTCGCCCGCGTTGCGCAGGAAGTGAAAGACGCGCGCGATAGTGGGCTGCAGATTTGCCTGGTCATCGGTGGCGGCAATATCTTTCGCGGCATGGCAGGCGCGGCCAAGGGTATGGACCGCGCGCAGGCTGATTACATGGGCATGCTGGCCACGGTGATGAACGCGCTGGCCATGCAGAATGCGCTTGAACAGATTGGCGTGCCCACGCGGGTGCAGTCTGCTGTACAGATGGATCAGGTGTGTGAACCGGTCATCCGCCGCCGCGCCGAACGCCATCTGGAAAAGGGGCGCATCGTGATCTTCGCAGCCGGGGTGGGCGCTCCCTATTTTACCACCGATTCCGGTGCGGCGCTGCGCGCAGCCGAAATGAAATGCGACGCGCTGCTCAAAGGAACCAGCGTGGACGGCGTCTATGATGCCGATCCGAAGAAGGATGCCACGGCAAAGCGTTATGAAACCGTGGATTACGACACGGTTTTGGCAGACAATCTGAAGGTCATGGATGCCAGCGCCGTCGCGCTGTGCCGTGACAACAACATTCCCATCGTCGTCTTTTCGATCCGCGAACAGGGCAATCTGGCCCGTGTGCTGGCGGGCGAGGGGACACAGACGATTGTTCAAAACGCCATTGTGAAGAAGGACGCCTGATATGGCAAAGTATGACAAGGCCGATCTGGAGCGCCGTATGAAGGGCGCGGTGGAATCGCTGAAGAGCGATCTTTCGGGCTTGCGCACGGGCCGCGCCAACACTGCGCTGCTCGATCCGATCACGGTTGAAGTCTATGGAAGCCACATGCCGCTTTCGCAGGTGGCCAGCGTTTCGGCGCCTGAGCCGCGCATGCTTTCGGTGCAAGTGTGGGACAAGTCGAACGTGACGCCGGTGGAAAAGGCGATCCGTTCTGCTGGGCTGGGTCTCAATCCTATTACCGATGGCACAACCCTGCGCTTGCCGATCCCGGATCTTACCGAGGAACGCCGCAAGGAACTGGCCAAGCTTGCCAGCAAGTATGCCGAGAACGCCCGCATTGCGATCCGCAACGTGCGCCGCGATGGCATGGATGCGCTGAAGGCCGATGAAAACAAAAAGGAAATCTCGGAAGACGAGCGCAAGCGCGCCGAGACCGATCTGCAGAAGCTGACCGACGACATTATCAAGCAGGCTGACGAAGCCGCCACTGCCAAGGAAAAGGAAATCCTCGGCAAGTGACTCTTCGACAAGCTCAGGATGAGCGGGTCGATGCCCGGCTTGGCGGCGGTTCTGCAGGGGCCGCACGCCATGTCGCCATCATCATGGACGGCAATGGCCGCTGGGCCAAAAAGCGCATGATGCCGCGCGCCTTCGGGCATAAGCGCGGGGTTCAGGCGGTTCGGGAAATTACCCGCGCGGCCAGAGACTTGGGGCTTGAAGCGCTGACGCTCTATGCGTTCTCATCCGAAAACTGGAAGCGTCCGGCTGACGAGATCGCCGACCTGATGGGGCTGCTGCGCACCTTCATTCGCAACGATCTCGACGAGTTCGTTGCAAACAACGTGCGCCTGAAGATCATCGGCGAGTATCAGGCGCTTGCGCCCGATATCGTGGACATGATCGAAGATGCGATGGCGCGCACCGCGCAGAATACCGGCACGACGCTGGCCATCGCGCTCAATTACGGCTCGCAACAGGAAATCGCCCGCGCCGCTGCAAAGGCTGCGGCCAAGGGCGAGATTACGCCTGAAGCGATCGAGGCAGAACTCGATACGGCAAGCCTGCCGCCGCTCGATCTGCTGATCCGTACGTCGGGCGAACTTCGGCTCTCCAACTTCCTGCTGTGGCAGGCCGCCTATGCCGAGATGTGGTTCACGGATGTGCTCTGGCCCGATTTCAGCCCGGCGCATCTGCGTGAGGCGCTGGAGCAGTTTGGTGCGCGCGAGAGGCGGTTTGGTGGACGTTGATCCTATCTCGGTGCCAATAGAGGCAGGCCAGCGCAAGAACGCGGATCTTCCGGTGCGGGTGGCTTCAGCGGTGGTCATGCTGCTGATTGCGGGTGCGGCTTTCTGGAGCGGCGGACTAGTGCTGGACCTGTTCGTTGCTGCGGTGGCCTTTGGCGTTTTCGTGGAATACGTCCTGCTGTGCAGCAAGATTGCCGACAGTCCGGCAAAGTTGGTGCCCATGGTGATTGCGGGCGCCATCTACATCGGCTGGGCGGGGCTTGCGCTTGCCGTTATGCCCGAGCCGTTGATGCTGGTGGTCCTCGGGCTAGTGATCTTGACCGATACCGGAGCCTACTTCACCGGCCGTTCGTTGGGCGGACCGAAGATCGCGCCGAGGATCAGTCCGTCGAAGACATGGTCCGGCCTGCTGGGCGGCATGGCGGCGGCGGGCATCTGGACGGCGGTGGTGGTGCTGACGGCAAGCTACTTGATTTCGGCCATCGGCCCCACCGGACCAAGCCTGGCCGGAGCGCTGCAGACGGCCAATGTCGGCATGGCCGCCATCGCCGGGGCCGTGCTGGCCGTGTTTGCGCAAGCAGGTGATTTTTATGAATCCTGGCTCAAGCGCAGGGCAGGGGTCAAGGATTCCTCGCGGCTTATCCCGGGCCACGGCGGTCTGTTCGATCGGTTGGATGGCTTGTTGCCCGTGGCAATCATCGCAGGCACCGCTTGGGCGGCAACGCAGACAGTAATGCAGGCAGGGGGCTGAGGCAGGTGACTCGCTCGATTTCCATCCTCGGTGCAACCGGCTCCATCGGCACATCCACGCTCGATCTGATCCGCCGCAACCGTGACGAATGGCGCGTCGTCGCGCTAACAGCCAATGGCGATGCGGCCGGGCTGGCAAAGCTGGCGCGTGAATTTGGTGCAGAATTGGCGGTCGTGGCCGATGAAGCAGCGCTGGCCGACTTGCGCGCCGCGCTTTCGGGCACGAATATTCATGCAGCAGCTGGTCCCGAAGCCTTGATCGAAGCGGCGGCACGCGGGGCGGATGTGACCGTGGCCGCGATCGTTGGCTGCGCTGGCCTTGCCCCTACGATGGCCGCAATCGAATGCGGCGGCACGATTGCACTGGCCAACAAGGAAGCGCTGGTTTCGGCAGGCGATGTGATGACCGCAGCGGTTGCGCGCCATGGTGCCACGCTGCTGCCGGTCGATTCTGAACATAACGCCATTTTCCAGTGCCTTGCCGGCAATGATATCGACCATGTCCATGCGATCACGCTGACCGCCAGTGGCGGTCCGTTCCGCGATTGGACGCTTGAGCAATTGCACGCTGCCACGCCGGCAGAAGCGGTCAAGCACCCCAACTGGTCGATGGGGGCCAAGATCAGCGTGGATTCGGCCACGATGATGAACAAGGGCCTTGAGTTCATCGAAGCCTATCACCTGTTCCCGGTGGGGGTGGAGCGGCTGCGGATCATCGTTCACCCGCAGTCGGTGGTGCATTCGATGGTCGAGTATCGCGATGGATCGACGCTGGCCCAGCTTGGGCCATCGGACATGCGCGTGCCCATTGCTTCGGCGCTGGCATGGCCTGCGCGCATGCAAACGCCGTGCGCTCCGCTCGATCTTGCCGCGATTGGCCAGTTGACGTTCCGTGCGCCTGATGAAACCCGCTTTCCGGCCACCCGCGTCGCGCGCCATGCCGTGATCGCAGGTGGAGCCGCCCCGGCCACGATGAACGCTGCCAACGAAATTGCCGTCGCCGCTTTCCTTGACGGTCAGATTCCGTTCACCCGCATCGTGCAATCGGTTGAGGATGTGCTTTCACGCAGTGCGCAGCCAGCGCCCTCCAGTCTGGAAGATGTCATCGCCATCGATGCGCAGGCGCGCGTACGGGCGCGGGAATTGATGGAGCACGTTTCGTGATGCAGTTTGCTCTCTTTCTGGAGTTTGGCCGCTGATGACGCCGCTCGAAAGCCCCGGTATTCTAACCACAGTCCTTGCGTTTCTGCTGGTGCTGGGGCCTTTGGTTTTCATCCATGAGCTGGGCCATTACCTCGTTGGCCGCTGGTTCGGCGTGAAGGCAGACGTCTTCTCCATCGGCTTCGGCAAGGAACTGGCAGGGTGGACCGACAAGCGTGGCACGCGCTGGAAGCTTTCGGCACTGCCGCTTGGCGGATATGTGCAGTTTGCGGGAGACATGAACCCGGCCAGCCAGCCCAGCGCAGATTGGCTGGCGCTTCCGGCCGAAGAGCGCAACCGCACGTTTCAGGCCAAGGCCTTGTGGCAACGCTCGCTGATTGTTTTGGCAGGCCCGCTTACCAACCTTTTGTTTGCCGTGCTGATCCTTGCAGGCTTTACGCTGGCCTATGGCAAGGTGGTGGTGCCGCCCGTTGTCGGCGAAATCCAGACCGGCTCGGCCGCTGATCGTGCCGGTGTCGAACTCGGCGACCGGATCGTTTCAATCCGCGGAAAGTCGGTGGAATCCTTCCTCGATGTTCGGCTTGAAGTTGGCCAGAATCCCGGCGAACCGCTTGATCTCGTCGTGCTGCGTGAAGGCCGCCAGGTGGAACTTGCTGCGCGCGCTGCGGTGAAGGTGGAAAGCGACCGCTTCGGCAACACGCAGAAAATCGGCTTCCTCGGCATCGGTCCCAAATCCTATGAGGTGGTACGTGTCGGCCCGATTGATGCCGTGGTAGACGGTGTGAAGCAGACCGGCAGCATCATTTCAATGATGGTGCACGGCATCGGCCAGATCATCACCGGCAAGCGTGAGGTCAAGGAGCTTGGCGGGCCGATCAAGATTGCCAAGTATTCGGGCGAACAATTCGTTTCGGGCTGGCAATCGTTCGTTGGTTTCGTCGCTCTGATTTCGATTAACTTGGGGTTCATTAACCTCCTGCCAATTCCGGTGCTCGACGGTGGCCATCTGGCTTTCTACGCGGCGGAAGCCATTCGCAGAAAGCCGGTTGGCCCGCGCGGGCAGGAGTGGGCATTCCGCACCGGCCTTGCGTTCGTCATGGCGCTGATGCTGTTCGTCACGATCAATGATGTGGCTTCGCTGAAAGTGTTCGGAGGTTAAGTTTCTTTCCGCGTGCCGGTGCGGGGCGTAGAGGGTCTTGTTTCGCAGGGGTGCAGCGAGATTCTTGCACGGAATGTCTTTCCACAGAAATGCGGGGCAATGTTTGCTTGATTGGCCTTGTTGCATCGGGCAGAGGGCTGCATTGCTTGCCGTGGCTGGGCCGTCCTCGCGGGCGTCCACCTGCCACTTAGTACGGGATAGCGCTTGGTGATGATTGGACGGAACGCGGCACGGGCAGGCAAACTCCCCCCGCTTGGAGCGGCCTTGCTCGCAACCACCGGGCTGTGCACCGGAGTGCTGGCTGTACCGCAGCTTGCCTTTGCGCAAGTGGCTTCGCCCGCGGCGCCTGTTGCGCCTGAAGCGCCATCGGTCCCGGCTGGCGATGTCATTCGCACGGTCACGGTCGAAGGCTCGCAGCGGCTCGAAGCCGATACGATCCTTTCCTACATCCGCCTTCGTCCTGGACAGACCTATACCCAGGTGCTGGGCGATCAGGCCCTGAAGGACCTCTACGCAACCGAACTCTTCGCCGACGTGCAAATCCGCAACAATGGCGGGGATGTGGTGGTGCAGGTCAAGGAAAACCCGGTCATCAACCGCATCATCCTTGAAGGCAACAAGCGCCTCAAGGAAGACAAGATCCTTCCCGAAATCAAACTCGCCGCGCGGCAGATTTTCACCCGTTCCAAGGTGCGCGCGGATGTTGCCCGCATCATCGAACTGTACAAGCGGCAGGGTCGGTTTGCCGCCACGGTCGAACCGAAAATGGTCATGCTTGATCAGAACCGGGTCGATATCGTCTTCGAAATCAGCGAAGGACCGAAGTCCAAGGTTCGTCAGATCAATATTCTGGGCAACGAAAAGTTCTCTGACGGAGACTTGCGCGGCCAGATGGTGACCAAGCAGGCGCGTTTCTTCCGCCTGTTTTCCTCCGGCACCAGCTACGATCCCGATCGTCTGGCATTTGACCAGCAGAAGCTGCGCCAGTTCTACCTGACCGAAGGTTACGCCGATTTCCGCGTGGTTTCCGCCGTGGCAGAACTCACCCCGGACAAGCGCGACTTCATCATCACTTATGTGGTCGAAGAAGGCGAACGCTATAAGTTTGGCGACGTGAAGGTAGACAGCCAACTGCGCGATTTTGATGGCGACAAGATGGCCAAGAACCTGCCGATCAAGCAGGGTGACTGGTACAACGCCAAGATGGTCGAAGACCAGGTTGATGGTCTGACGGAAACGGCTGGTGCTTTCGGCTATGCCTTCGCCGACGTTCGCCCCGATTTTGCGCGCAACAAGGATGACCTGACAATGTCGGTCACCTTCCGCATTGCCGAAGCGCCGCGCACCTATGTCGAGCGCGTCGATGTCAACGGCAATACGCTGACGCAGGACAAGGTGATCCGGCGCGAGTTCCGTATTTCCGAAGGCGATGCCTTCAACACGTTCCAGATCAAGCGTTCGACCAACCGCATTAAGTCCCTTGGATACTTCCAAGAAAAGTTCGAGGTTGAGCAGAAGCCCGGCAGCGCGCCCGACCGGATCGTACTGGAAGCCAACGTGGAAGAACGCCCCACCGGCGAACTTCAGCTTTCGGCGGGCTTTTCGAGCCTTGAGAGCTTCATCTTCCAGGGCTCTATCCGTCAGAACAATTTCCGTGGCCGCGGCCAGACGATTGGCCTCTCGGTCGATTATTCGCGCTTTACCCGTTCGGTGCAGGTCAGCTTTACCGAACCCTATCTGTTCGACAAGAACGTGTCGTTCGGGATGGACGTCTATCGGCGCGATCTGAACAGCTTCAACTTCCAGAACCAGAACCGCAACACCACGTACCGGCAGGCCACCACCGGTTTCACCGCGCGCGTAGGTGTGGCGTTGACCGAATATATGTCGCTGATCGGTCGCTACACGTTCAATATTGACGACGTGACGCTAGATCAGAACACGTTCTTCATCAACGGCCAGTGCAGCAACCTGCTGGCCGGGCGCTATCTGTGCGATGCCATCGGCAAGCGCACCAGTTCCATTCTCGGTGCCTCGCTGGTCTATGATACGCTCGATAACCGTCTGCGCCCGACGCGCGGGATGCAGGTCGTGCTGGGCGCAGACGTTGCGGGCCTTGGTGGCTCGGTCAAGTATGCGCGCGTCACGGCCAATGCTTCGCGGTTCTGGAACGTGGGCAGCGGCTTCATTTTCTCGGTCCGCGCCGAAGGTGGTGCGATCAGGGCACTGGGCAGCCGTTCCAACGATCCGACCATCGATGACGTCTATCTGACCGACCGCTTCTTCCTTGGCGAACCGCAGATCCGCGGCTTCGACATTCGCGGTGTCGGCCCACGCGTGCTGCGCAAGAACATCATCAACGGCGTCGAGGCGACCGACCGCAACCAGTGGATCGATGACGCAGTTGGCGGCAAGTATTACTACCTGTCACGCGCAGAGTTGGAAATTCCGCTCGGCTCGGGAGCGCGGGAACTTGGCTTGCGTCCGTCGATCTATGTCGATGCAGGTGCGCTGTGGGGGATCACCAATCCTCTTGCCGCCAACCTCGTCAATCCTCAGCGCATCTATACCGATCGCCTTACCGGCCGGCCGACTGCTAGCCCGACGGCATCGGACGGCACGTCAAACGGTGATCCCGTTCAGATATTCAACGAAACATTCGTTGGCGATTCGCCTGCGCCGCGTATTTCGGTGGGTATCGGCGTCAACTGGAACTCACCGTTCGGTCCGTTCCGCCTCGATTTTGCCCGAGTCCTCAAGAAGGTCGACGGCGACGATCCAAAGACTTTCACTTTCAACGTGGGAACCCAGTTCTGATGAAAACCGCTTTTGCATCCGCGCTTCTCGCGGGCCTCGCTCTTGTTGCCATTTCGCCCAACGCTGCAGTCGCCCAGGCGGCTGGTGGCGTGGTCGCCCCCGGCGTTGCCATCGCCAATCCTTCGGCAGTGGTTGCCGCCTCAGCCGCCTATCAGACGGCGCAGCAGCAGCGCCCCACCACCTACAAGCCGCAGATCGATCAGGCCAACGCGCGCAAGACGCAAATCGAAGCTCAGCTCAAGCCTCTGATCGACAAGCTGCAGGCCGATTCGCGCGCTGCCAACCCCAACCGCACTGCATTGCAGCAGCAGTATGAGCAGATCCAGCAGATCGAGCAGGCAGGTCAGGCCGAAATCCAGAAGATTCTGGAGCCGCTGAACCTTTCGCAGCAGTACGTGCTGGAACAGATCGGCGACAAGCTGGACGCCGCCACGCAGGCTGCAATGGACAAGAAGAAGATCACGCTGGTGCTTGATTCGCAGAGCGTGATCAAGGCGGGCCAGGCCTACAACCTGAATCAGGACATTCTCGTTGAACTCAACAAGCTGATCCCGTCGGCTCAGCTCGTGCCGCCCGCAGGCTGGCTGCCCCGCGCGCAGCGTGAGCAGCAGGCTCAGGCGCAGGCTGCACAGCAGCCCGCCGGTGCCGCTCCCGCACAGGCCGCCAAGAAGGCTCCCGAAGGCCGGTAAGGCTTTCGGAACGGCTGAAAGGGATAAGGGAAATGACCGAAGAGACGGCTCCCACCGTGATCACGGACTACGACGTGCGCAAGGTGATGGCGGCGCTGCCGCATCGCTATCCCTTGCTGCTGGTGGATCGCGTGGCTTCCATCACGTTGAACGAACGCATCCATGCGGTGAAGGCCGTGTCGATGAACGAGCAGTTCTTTCAGGGCCATTTCCCCGGCCGTCCTATCATGCCCGGCGTTCTCCAGATCGAAGCGCTGGCACAGGCCGCCGGCGTTCTCGCCGTAGAATCGCTGGGCCTCGCTGGCTCGGGCAAACTTGTCTATTTCATGGCGATCGAAGAGGCCAAGTTCCGCAATCCGGTGGAGCCGGGCGTGTTGCTCGATCTGCACGTGGAATTCACGCAAAAGCGCAGCCGCGTGTGCAAGTTTGCCGGGCGTGCGATGATCGGTGACAAAGTGACCTGCGAAGTCAGCTTTACCGCAATGATTGCAGACAGCTGATCCATATCGCTGCTGCTGGACATCGGCCTCGCTTTCGTTTAGGCGCGCGCCCTTACAGATTCTTGTGGCCGGTCGGAACCGGCTGCGCACCGGAGTTAGACCCATGAAGACTGGCATTCACCCCGACTACCACATGATCAAGGTGCAGATGACCGACGGCACCGTTTTCGAGACTCGCTCCACCTGGGGCAAGGAAGGCGACACGCTGGCGCTCGAAATCGACCCGACCTCGCACCCGGCATGGACCGGTGGTACGCGCCAACTCGATCAGGGGGGCCGCGTTGCGCAGTTCAACAAGCGTTTTGGCGGTCTGTCGCTCAAGCGTTAAGACCGTAATGCCGGCAATGTTTTGGGAAGGGCGGCTTTGGCCGCCCTTTTCATTTGGCGGGACTGGGTGCATCGGGATATTGCTATCCCTGATAGCCGTCCTAAAGATCATGTCATGACGCTGACCAATTCCCTCGAAAGCCGCCTTGGCTACCAGCTGCGCCGGGCATCATCCGTCATGATGGCAGATCTCTCGCGCGAGCTGGCCGACCTTGATCTGCGCCCTGCCGAAGTCACCACTCTGTTGGTCATTGCCGAAAATCCCGATTGTTCACAGACGGAAGTCGGGCAAGCGCTCGCCATAAAGCGTGCCAACATGGTGCCCATCATTTCTCGATTGATGGAACGTGGGCTGGTGGATCGCCGTCGTCTGGATGGGCGCAGTCACGCGCTCACGCTGACGCAGGAAGGCCGCACGATGGCTGCAGAAGCAGTCGCGCGGATTGACAGGCACGAAAATCGTTTCACCGAACTCCTCGGCGCGCTTGATGCCGATGTGCTGTTCCGCGCCCTGCCGATCATCCGCGCCGCGCGCGAGGCTGAGCTTGAGAGTTGAGCGCTTGCCTCTTCAGAAGTAGGGCCGCTCACGGTACCACTTGGTAATCACGTACTTCAGCCCCCTGCGCACTTTCATCGCGTGATGGAGCGTGGCGGCGTTGCAACTGCCATCGGGCCGCCGATTGTTCCAGCACACCAGCTTGCCCCGTTCGGGTTGGATCGTCTTGTCGATCACCTTGAACCGGGTCGCGCCGCCAGCTTCCACCGTGTTCAGATAGACCATGAAGGTCCAGGTGCGTTGCCCGGCCACGCTGCAATACCGTTCGTAATCGACACCATCAGGCGCGAAAAAATCGGTATGGGCCTTGAATTCCTGTCCGACATCATAACGCTGCCCCTGGATCGGCTCACCAAACGGGCGGTCGATGCCGGAGAGGCTTGAAAACTTGGCATCCAGCGCCACGACATCGGCTTCATCCATTGGCAGATCGCAAGTTTCGCTCGTTCGGAAGGCGGTGTCACCATTCGAATCGGCCAGCGTGGATGGACGCCGCTGCCGTTCGATCCGCTCTACCAGAGCCGCACATTCCGCCTCTGACAGGAAATCGCGCAGGATGAACATCTCGATCCGGGGGGAGGGCACGCGCATCATGCCGGGCACGGCCAGCAGGTGTTCGGCGGATGATTCGTTGGAAACGGGCAGCATTGTTGGGATTTCTATGCATGCGCCGGTTCCGCCGCAACTTGAACGTGCTGGCGCTTTGGTCGTAAAACCGTCACGTTTCTGCCGCATGCGAAATGCCGTGTCCCGATCCGCCCATCAACAACTCGCTCGCAACGGCTTCTCGCTAGTGGAGCTGATGGTCGTGCTGATGGTGATGGGCCTGCTTGCCACCGTCGCCGTGCTCACCATCCCGGGCGACGAGCGCCGCCTGCGCGAAGAGGCGGAGCGTTTTGCCGCACGCACGCTTGCCGCGCGGGACGAGGCGATCATTGGCGCGCGGTCGGTCGCCTTGGTGGTGAGCGAACGCGGCTATTACTTTGAACGCAGGATGGAGGGCCAGTGGCAACCACTGCCCGGCAAGGGTTTTGACCTCACTGGTTGGGCCGATGGGACGACCGCCAGCACCGGTCGTCAGCGCGTGGTCATCGATTCGCTGGGCCTTGCCAGCAGCGATGCGGCGATACGGCTCACCCGCGATGGCAATTCGCTGATCGTTCAGTTGCGCCGCGATGGCAAGGTGACGCTCGATGGAGGCTGACCAGATGCCCCGCCAGCCCAACGGCTTCACCTTGCTGGAACTTCTCGTCGCGCTGTCGGTCTTTGCCATAGCTGCTTTGGCGCTGTTGCAGATGGAGGGCGCCAGCATTACACGCACTGCCGATCTTGATCAGCGCCTGCTGCGAGAGATCGTGGCACAGAACATGGCGGCCGAAATTCTGACCGACCCCGCACCCCCTGCCATCGGCAGTGCCAGCGGAACGATCGAGAACGCAGGCCGCCGTTTTCAGTGGACCCGCACCGTAGCCAATCAGGCAGATTATGGCGTGCTGGCCATCACCCTGTCGGTCCGTGAAACAACGCCCGGCGCAGGGTCACAGGCCTTCACGCTTGATTTCACACGGTTGCCGGGCGCGTGAAGCCACAACCTGCCCGCAATGGCTTCACTCTGATCGAGATGCTCGTCGCGCTCGCCCTGTTTGCGGTCATCGCGGTCGGTGCGCTCGGCTTGCTGCGCTTTTCGGTCGATGCCGAACTCGCCAGCCGCTCCAAGACCGATGCGATTGCGGCCCAGCGTCGCTTCCTGTCGGTGTGGACTGCCGATCTTGCGCAAGCCGTGCCGCGCCCATCGCGTGATCCATCCGGCACACCGCGGCCCGCGTTCGAGGCGAATACAGACGGCGTGGTGATCCGCTTCACCCGCAGCGGTTGGGACAATCTCGATGGCGCCCCGCGCCCCGGCCTGCAGAAGGTGGAATACCGCATCACGTCCACCGCTCTGATGCGCTCTGGCTATCCCTATCCCGATGGAGCCGCAGCAGACCGCGCCACAGAAGTCCTGCCAATTGCGGCCTCGCCCAAGGTCCGTTTCCGCACAAAGGACGGCAATTGGCGCGACCGGTGGGAGCCGCAGCTTTCCACCGAACTGCCCGTGGCCGTCGAACTGCTGATTCCGCAAAAGGGCACAGCCCCCTTGCGGATCGTCTCGCTGGTCGGGGTCAATTACCAGTGAAAACCGGTGACCCGAACGAGCGAGGCGCGGCGCTCCTGTCTGTCCTCTTGCTGGTTGCGGTCATGGCGGTGATTGCAGCCGTCATGCTCGATCGCCTGAACCTTGCCACGCGCCTTGCCGGCAATGGGCAGGCGATGACGCAGGCGCGCTTCTATGCCACCAGTGCCGAAACGCTGGCCATGGCGCGGATCAAGGCGCTGGTCGATCAGTCTGTCGAACGCACGGTGGATCGAACCGGCCTGTTGGGGCGCGAATTCCCGCTTCCCCTGCCGCGCGGCACCGTGATGGCGCGGGTGGATGATGCCGGAAACTGCTTCAATCTCAATTCGCTGGTTGAACAGGATGCACAAGGGCAAAACCGGTTGCGGGTGGCCGGTCTGAACCAACTGCGCGCCTTGATGCGCAGCCTCGCCATCCCAGAGGCAGAGACCGCGATTATCAGCGATTCGGCAGCCGACTGGATCGACACCGACACCACACCCGCCCCCAATGGGGCTGAGGACGACAGCTATCAGGGCCGCCCGGTGCCCTATCGAACGGCAGGCCGCCTGATCGGCGATGTGAGCGAGATTCGCGCCGTGCGTGGCATGACCCCGCAGTTTTACGAGCGCTTGCGTCCATGGCTCTGCGCGCTCCCGATTGCAGAGCTTTCTCCGATCAATATCAACACCTTGCGTGCCGATCAGGCGCCGCTTCTGGCCATGACCGCACCGACCACGATCCCGGTCGCCCGCGCCCGTGCCTTGATTGCCAGCCGGCCCGCGCTCGGCTGGGCCAAGGCGGAAGACGCGCTTCGCGGCCTTGGCGGTAGCCCCGATGGGGGTGGGGAAGGGGCGGGCATTCCGGCGGGCCAGTTGCAGGTCCGCAGCCGCTGGTTCCTGCTCACCCAAACGGTTACGGTTGATTCGGCAGTTCTGGAAGAACAGGCCCTGATTGATGTCGGGCTGAACCCGCCGCGCGTTGCCTTCCGTACTTGGGGTGACCGGTTCAGCCGCTGAATTCCCGCATGTGGCAAAATTCCGCTTCCCTTTCCCGCGCCTTTCTGCAAAGGGACCGCCCCGCACAGCTTGTTCTGTGCAGACGATGTGGCGACCGTAGCTCAGCTGGTTAGAGCGCCGGTTTGTGGTACCGGAGGTCGGGGGTTCGAACCCCCTCGGTCGCCCCATTTTTCTCCTGAAATTGCTGATCCGCCCCCGATGGGGCCGATACCAGGGCATAGTCTTTTGGTGTGGCTTGCCGCCATTGCGCTTGCGGCTTGGCGCGCACAGTGGCAGAGCGTTAGCAGACCGGACGCGAACGTTTCCGGGAGAAGGATAACACTGCCCCGCGCCTATGCACGGTTTCGCCAATCCCGCCCGTTTCTTGCGCCTTGCCCGCTGGATGATGCCACTTTTGCTGGTTTCCGGCCTGCTCCTGTCAATGGGCGCAGTGCTGTATGGCGTGCTGGTCGTCCCGCCCGATCGGCTGATGGGGGAAACGGTCCGCATCCTGTTCATCCACGTGCCGGCCGCTTGGCTCGGCATGGCCGGATGGTCCACTATCGCCATCGCCAGCCTGGTGGAACTCGTCTGGCGGCACCCGCTGGCTGCCATTGCAGGGCGCGCTGCTGCCGTGCCGGGCGCGGTCTTTACCGCCATCTGCCTTGCCACCGGATCAATCTGGGCGCGGCCCACGTGGGGTACGTGGTGGGTATGGGACGGGCGCTTGACCAGCTTCCTTGTGCTGCTGTTCCTCTATTTCGGCTATATCGCGCTGTCGGGCGCTGCGCAGCGTGACATGGCAGGCGGCGGTGGCGGCAATCGCATAACGGCCATCTTCGGCCTTGTGGGTGCAATCAACATCCCGATCATCAACCGCTCGGTCGTGTGGTGGAACAGCCTGCACCAGCCTCCTTCGATTACCGCAGGCAAATCTGCCATCGATGGCACCTTCCTGTGGCCGCTGCTCATCGCGGCGCTGGGCTTCAGCCTGGTGTTCGGCGGAGTCGTTATCGCGCGCATGCGCACCCTTTTGGCCGATATTCAGGCCGAGGCGCGTTTGCGCCGGAAAGCCATGGCATAACAGTACGATGCGTGAAGGTCTTGAGCAGTGGGATTATGTCATCGCCGCGCTGTCTGTCGGCGTAATCGGCACGCTGGTGCTGGTCGGCTGGACACTGGCAGCGATGATCCGCGCGGAACGTCGCAGGGATAAGGTCAGGGCAAAGTGAGCACCAAGGTTTCCGGCGGAGGCATCAAGCCCAAGCATCAGCGTCTTGTCCTGATCGTGATCGCGCTCGTTGCGCTGGTCGGTGCCGGACTGCTGGCAGCTTATGCGCTGTCCAATCAGGCCAGCTATTTCTATGTTCCCGCCGATCTGGTGAAGGACCCACCCGAACAAGGCCAAGCCATCCGCCTTGGTGGCATGGTGGAAAAAGGGTCGCTGAAGACGCGTAGCGACGGCATCACCATCGATTTCGTCGTCAGCGATGGAAAGGCCCGTGTGCCCGTGCGCTTTACCGGCATCACGCCAGACTTGTTCGTCGAAGCATCTGGCGTCGTTGCCGAAGGGCGTATGGAAGGAACCACGTTCGTGGCCGATAACCTGCTGGCCAAGCACGATGAAAACTACGTCCCGCGCCAGATGGGCGACATGACGCCGGACCAGGCCAAGCAAGTGGTGGCGCAAACGCAATGATCGCCGAAATCGGCCTTGCCGTCCTTTGGATGGCCGCAGCCCTTGCCGTGCTGCAGTTGTTCGCCGGTTTCTCTGCCCTGCGCCCCAGCGGACAGGTGCTGGCCGGCGTGGTCCGCCCGCTCGCGGTGATTCAGGGGCTGCTGGTCGGCGTCTCGTTCGTTTGTCTGGTTACGCTGTTTCTGGAAACGGACCTGTCGGTAAAGCTGGTTGCAGCCAATAGCCATTCGATGAAGCCGTTTATCTTCAAGTTGGCGGGCACTTGGGGCAACCATGAAGGCTCGATGCTGCTGTGGATCACCGTTATGGCGATGTCGGGCGGTGTCGTGGCGCTGGTGGAAAAGCGGCTGCGTGAAGATACGCTGATTGCCACGCTGGCAGGGCAGGCCTTTGTCAGCCTTGGCTTCTATGCGTTCCTTCTGCTGTCTTCGAACCCGTTCGAGCGTTTGCCGGAGCCCGCGCCAGAGGGGCAGGGCCTCAACCCGCTGCTGCAGGACATCGGCCTCGCGTTCCACCCGCCCACGCTCTATGTCGGCTACGTTGGCCTGTCGGTCGCCTTCAGCTTTGCCATCGGCGCGCTGATCACGCGTGATGTCGGCCCGGCCTTTGCCCGCGCGATGCGGCCATGGGTGCTTGGAGCGTGGATTTTCCTCACGGTCGGGATCACAGCCGGTTCTTACTGGGCTTACTACACGCTTGGCTGGGGCGGCTGGTGGTTCTGGGACCCGGTCGAAAACGCCTCGCTGATGCCATGGCTTGCCGCCACGGCGCTGCTGCACTCATCCTCGGTCCTTGCCAGCCGCAACGCCCTGCGCGCGTGGACGGTGATGCTCGGCGTGATTGCGTTCTCGATGTCGATGGTCGGCACCTTCCTCGTCCGCTCGGGCATCCTTACCTCGGTCCATGCTTTTGCGGTCGATCCTGAACGGGGCTCGTTCATTTTGGCGCTGCTGGCGATCTACATCGGCGGCGCTTTGGCACTGTTCGGCATTCGCGCGTCAACTGTGACGGAAGGTGAACGGTTCAGTCTCGTCAGCCGCGAGGCAAGCCTCGTTTTCAATAACGTGATGCTCTGCGGCATTCTGGGCATCGTCCTGCTCGGCACGCTCTATCCGCTGCTGACTGAGGCGTTTGACGCCAAGGTTTCGGTTGGCCCGCCCTATTTCAACCCGGTTTCAGCGATCTTCGCGATCCCGATGATGCTGATGATGGGGGTGGGGCCGCTACTGCGCTGGCGCAAGGACAAGCCATCGCGCATTACCGCAATGGTGGCGATCCCGGCGCTGGTCGTCGCACTGGTCCTGCTGGGCGTTGTGGTGATGTTCCCGGCACTGCGCCTGCTGCCGATGCTGGGCCTTGCGGTGGGCATCGGCCTTGCCGTGGGCAGCTGGTTGCCGCTTAAAGGGCGGAACTTGCGCCGCACGCCGCTGGCCGTATGGGGCATGGTTCTGGCCCATTGCGGCCTTGGTGTGGCGTTGTTCGGTGCAGCCAGCGAAAGCGCGTTTTCGATTGAACGGCTTGCCGCCATGAACGTGGGCGATACGCAACAGGTTGGCCCGATCACTGTCAAGCTTGAGAGCATTGGGCCGGTTGCCGGACCCAATTGGACTGCGATCGAGGCAACCGTCAGCGCTACACACGATGGCAGCGTGCCGGTCCTGCTCCGCCCACAAGCGCGCACCTTTACTTCGCCCCCCGGTGAACGCACCGAATCCGCGCTTTACACCCGCTGGAATGGACAGCTCTACGCCGTTCTGGGCAATGAGGGTGAGGATGGCCGCTGGCAAATGCGCTTCTGGTGGAAGCCGTTTGTGCCGTTGATCTGGCTGGGCGGCCTGCTGGTGGCGTTCGGCGGATTGCTCGCGCTGCTCGGCCGCGTGGCGCAAGACGTGAAGCGCGTGCGCGCAACGGACAAGATCGCCTTCCGCAAGGCGCAGCAGGACATGCTGAAATGAGCGAAGATACCCCCAAACGCTCCAGTCTGGCCATCTGGCTGCCGCTCGCACTGTTCGGGGCGTTCTTCGTGCTGGTGATCTGGGGGCTCTATCGCCCGGCAGATCGCGAAGTGGTTAGCGCTTTTGTTGGCAAGCCCTTGCCGCAGTTCAACCTGCCTGCCGCCGTTGCAGACCGGCCCGGCCTGTCCACGGCGCAAATGACCACCGGCAAACCGCGTCTGCTCAATGTCTTTGCCAGCTGGTGCGTGCCTTGTGCGGCAGAGGCTCCGCAGCTGGAAGCCTTGCGCCAGCAGGGCGTTGAAATCGATGGCGTGGCCATTCGTGACCGGCCTGAAGACCTCAACCGGTTTCTCGCCAATTATGGCAATCCCTTCGCCCGCATCGGCAAGGATGACCTGTCAGAAGTGCAGGTCGGCATCGGCTCGTCCGGCGTGCCCGAAACCTTCGTGATCGATGGCAAAGGTGTGATCCGCTATCAGCACATCGGCGAAATCCGCCCTGAAGACGTGGCGCTGATCCTCCAGAAGCTGAAGGAGGCGCAATCGTGAAGCGCCAACCCCTCCAACATTACCCTCGTCATTCCCGCGAAGGCGGGAATCCAGCGCGTAACCGTTGGACCTGGATTCCCGCCTTCGCGGGAAGGACGAATTTCGTGTGGCTGGTAATTGCCATCCTCTTCGCCGCGCCCTTGGCCGCACAAGATCAGCTGCCACCCGCACCGCTGGCCTACAAGCAGCTTGATGACCCCGCGCAAGAGGCAAAGGCCCAAAGGCTGATGGAAACCCTGCGCTGCCTCAAATGCCAGAGCCAGTCGATTGCCGATAGCGATGCCCCCATGGCGGGCGATATGCGCCATCAGGTCCGCACCCGCATTGCTGCCGGGGAAGACCCTGAAGCGATCCGCGCCTGGCTGATTGAGCGCTATGGCGATTACGTCAGCTATGCGCCGCAGAACAAGCCGATCATGTGGCCGCTCTTCGCCGCGCCACTGGCGTTCCTGCTGATGGCCGTGCTGCTGCTGCGCGGGCGTTTCCGGCGGGCCAAGGCCAAGGAAAATAACGCATGACCTGGGCCATCATCCTCCTGATCGCCGCCGCTGCCTTTGGCATCATGGCTTTCGTGCTGAAAATGCCGCGCGCCGGGTGGGAACTTACCGGCGCGGCGCTGCTCGTCGGTATTGCCGGCTATGCGCTGCAGGGGGCACCATCGCTGCCCGGGTCGCCCAAGGCTCCGGTCGAGAACAAGCGCGCCGCCGATGAAGCCCTGCTCAAGCAGCGCCAGCAGATGGGCGCTGGCTTTGCCAAAGGGCAAAGCTGGATGATTCTGGCCGATGGCCTTGCCCGGCAGGGCCAATTCGGCGCCGCTGCCGAAGTCTTGCGCAAAGGCACGCAGCAGTTCCCGCAGGATGCCGACATGTGGGTGTCATTGGGCAATGCGCTGGTCGGCCATAGCGATGGGGTAATCTCCCCTGCCGCGCAATTCGCATTCCAGCGCGCGGCCAACATTGATCCAGCACACCCCGGACCGCCGTTCTTCATGGGCCTCGCGCTCGCGCAGTCGGGCCGTTTGCCGGAAGCCCGCGCCATGTGGGCCGAACTGCTCGCCCGTTCGCCTCAAGACGCCCCCTACCGGGCTGATCTGGCAGCGCGGGTGCAGCGGATCGACTCGATGATGGCCATGCAGTCTGGCGCAGAGACTGCAGGCGCGCCGGTCGAAACGCAGGCGGCTCCGTCCGGCGATTCAGCAAAATCCGCTGAATAATCGCAACAATCGTAACCAGATTGACGGCATGCGTCCCCTTGCGCGCCACCTCGTCAGGCCCCATTGCAGCGGTTATGGGGCGGTGCTAAAGCCCCGCGCCATTCCACCGTCCCGGAGGGATGGCACAGGGCTGCAAAGCCGGGGGCACGGTCGCCATGAGTAATGCCGAATCAACTGTGGAAAGCCCCGGCACTGCTGTGTCTGCTGCGGGCGGCCATGGCCATTCGCAAGGCCCGCTGCTGAAATTGGCGGTTGGCGCTATCGGCGTCGTATTCGGCGATATCGGCACCAGCCCGCTCTATGCCCTGCGCGATACCTTCGCCGGGCATCACCCGCTGCCGCTCGATCTGCTGCATATCTACGGCATCATCAGCCTGATGTTCTGGTCGATGATGATCATCGTGACGTTCAAATACGTCACGATCATCATGCGCGCTGACAACAAGGGGGAGGGCGGAAGCCTTGCCCTGCTGGCGCTGATCAACCAGCACACCGATGGCAAGCGCTGGGGCAAGGGCATCATCCTGCTCGGCGTCTTTGCCACCGCGCTGTTCTATGGCGATTCCATGATTACACCTGCCGTGTCCGTCATGGGCGCGATTGAGGGTGTGGCGGTCTATCGTCCGTCGATGCAGGGCCTGATCGTGCCGCTGGTCGTGACGATCCTGATCGGCCTGTTCTTGATCCAGAGCCGGGGCACGGAAAGAGTCGCCGCGTTCTTCGGCCCGATCATGCTGCTGTACTTCGCCACGATTTCTGTCCTTGGCGTGTTGAGCATCGTGCAGCACCCTCAGGTCATAACTGCGCTCAGCCCGCATTATGCTTTCAACATGTTCTTGACCGATCCCTTCCGCGGCTTTCTGGCCATGGGCGCGGCGGTCCTTGCCGTCACCGGGGCTGAGGCGCTCTATGCCGACATGGGCCACTTTGGCCGCAGCCCGATCCGCGTTTCGTGGCTTGTCTTTGTCCTTCCTGCATTGGTCATGAACTATCTGGGGCAGGCTTCGCTGCTGATCCGTGATCCTGCTGCGATTGAAAGCCCGTTCTATCTGCTCGCGCCCGAATGGTTCCAGTGGCCCTTGTTGTTCATTGCCTCGGCCGCTGCGGTCATTGCATCGCAGGCGGTGATCTCGGGCGCGTTCTCGGTAACGCAGCAGGCGATCCAACTCGGCTTCATCCCGCGCATGACGATCAAGCACACGTCAACTGCCGCAGGCCAGATCTACATCCCCGTAATCAACTGGGCGCTGATGATCGCAGTGATCCTGCTGGTGCTGGTGTTTCAGCGCTCGTCTAACCTTACTGCGGCCTATGGCATTGCGGTAACCGGCGCTAT
The DNA here is from genome assembly GCA_041639635.1 of Novosphingobium sp. Lineage (GTDB taxonomy): Bacteria > Pseudomonadota > Alphaproteobacteria > Sphingomonadales > Sphingomonadaceae > Novosphingobium. Next base: position 18,769 of record JBEQBV010000005.1, on the reverse strand, counting down.
GCTGATCGACAATTTCCTGCTGGCAGTCGTGCTGTTCAAGCTGTGGCAGTGGCAAAAGCCTGCTGCCATCGCCATGCTAGCCTTGTTCTTCGCGATTGACGCGGCCTACCTTGGCGCGAACCTGACCAAGATTCCCGATGGCGGCTATGTGCCGCTGGTGATGGGCGTGGCGATCTTTACGCTGCTCACCACATGGTCGCGCGGGCGCGCCCTGATGCGGGCCAACATGGCCGAAGGCACCATTCCGCTGGACGTCTTCACCAAGTCTGCGCATTCCAGCGCTGCGCGCGTATCGGGCACAGCGGTGTTCATGGCATCCACCGCAGCCGGCGTCCCTTCGGCGCTGCTGCACAACATCAAGCACAACAAGGTCCTGCACGAACGTGTGGTGATCCTGACCGTGTCGATCGAAGATGTCCCCTATGTCGAAGAGGCGGAACGCTTCTCGGTCAAGGACTTCGGCAACGGCTTCTATCGCCTGACCATGCGCTTCGGCTTCCTTGAGGAAACCGACGTGCCGGCCGCACTGAAAAAGGTCAGCATGTGCGGTGAACCGTTCAACATGATGAAGACCAGCTTCTTCCTTTCGCGCCAAACGCTGATCGCATCGGACAAGCCGGGCATGGCGCTGTGGCGGGAAAAGCTGTTTGCATGGATGCTGCGCAACGCGGCCAGCGCCATGGAATTCTTCCGACTGCCAACAAACCGTGTTGTAGAACTCGGCAGCCAGTTGAAGATCTGATTCACCCCAAAGGGCCCCGGACAAACAAAGGGGCAATGGTTTTCACCCATCACAGGCTTGGAATGCCGCGTGAATTGGGTAATTTACGCGGCTGGACGGCCGCAAAGGGCGCATCGTTATGACGGATAGGGCGCTCCTGCGCGAGATACTTGATGCTCAACTCGAAATGGTCTGTCGGTATCGTGCCGATGGTACGATCATGTTCGTGAACCGGGCATATGCCCGCTCGCTCGGCTGTGAACCGGAGTCACTTACAGACCAAAATTTGTGGAACTACGTTACTCCTGAAGACCATGCGCGGGTATCGCAGCAGCTTGAACGATTGACACCTCAGGCTCCCGAACTCACGATCGAAAATCGCTTTGAAACCGCTAACGGCACGCGCTGGATTCTTTGGCGCAATCACGCACTGGAGTTTGATGCAGCAGGGCGCTGGCACATCGCGCAGTCTACCGGCATCGACATTACCGAACGCAAACAGCTGGAAGAGCAACTCGAACTGCTGGTGGGAGAGCTGAACCACCGGGTCAAGAACACGCTGATGGTAGTTCAAGCCATGGCGCACCAGACGTTTCGGGGTGCAAGCCTGCCATCCGCGCCCGTAGACGATTTCAACGAACGTATTGCAGCGCTTTCAGCTGCGCATGACGCGCTGAGCCGCACGAACTGGACTGGTGTCCCACTGGCAGAGATCGTGCGTCATGGACTGCTGATCTGCGGGCACGGGGACACCCGGCTAAAAACAGGCGGTCCTGCAGTCACGGTCTCGTCCACGGCCACGGTATCTTTGGTCATGGTGCTGCATGAACTTGCGACCAATGCGCTGAAGTACGGTGCACTTTCGACCAGCACCGGGAAAGTTGCCATCGTATGGTCCATTGCCGACGATGGCGCTGTCGTGCTTGATTGGCGGGAAAGTGGCGGTCCCCCCGTAGGCAACCCAATGCGCAAAGGGTTCGGTTCGCGGCTTGTATCCGATGCCATTCCCCGGCAGTTGGGTGGAGCAGTGCAGCTTGACTACGATCCGCAAGGCGTGCGGTGCCGCATCACCATCCCCGGCGAAGTTTGCAAGGCTGATGAGACTGCAGGAAGTGAACGATGATAAGTGGTAAGCGCATTCTCGTAATCGAGGACGAATTCATCGTTGCGGCCATGCTGTGCGATACGCTCGAAGATGCTGGTGCGATTGCGCTGGGGCCGGTCGGCCGCGTCGGTGAAGCGATGGCCGCCATCAATGCCGGGGATATCGATGCGGCAGTGCTGGACTGGAACCTTGCCGGAGAACCGGGCCTTCCGCTGGCCGAAGCGCTGGCAGAACGCGGCGTGCCGTTCGTTATTGCCACGGGCTATGGTTCGGTCGATGCGCCGTTTGATGACCGTCCAATCCTCGGCAAACCCTATATCTCTTCGCAATTGCTGGAAAAACTCGGCGCATTTTTTTCGGATTGATCAAAGCAAGGCCCGGGAGCAGTGCATGCTGCCCCCGGATGCCTGACCAGAACCGAAGGCTCAGTCCTTCTTGGCTTCTGCCACGGATTCGTTGTGCAGGCTGGCTTCGGCTTCTGCCGCTTCCTGCTTGGCCTTCGCGGCGGTTTCCTTGCCCAATTCATCAGTCGCCGCAGCAGCATCATCGACAGCCTTTGCGGCCTTGTCGCCCAGTTCGTCAGTGGCAGCAGCGGCCTTGTCGGCCGCATTGGCCACATCGTTACCAGCGGATTCTGCGGTTGTTTCAGCAGCTTCCTGCGTCTGTTCCGAACAAGCCGTAAGGGCAAGGGCGCTGGCCGCAGTGGCGGCGATCAAGATGAATTTACGCATGTGATGGATGACTCCCATTTGATATCAGGCCCGTAGCACGGGTTGAAGCAGCAACGCCTGAAGCCGCTGGTGTATCCCGGCTAGGGCATTGAGCCTTAGATTGAAAAGGCAATTGGTTCGTTCGCCGGCTCTCAGCAGCCGTCAGTCGAGTGGCAGTTTGCAGCACGCAGCGATCAAGAAAAAAGGGTTTCGCGCAGAGAGTGCAGAGGACGCAGAGACGCAAAGAAGAGGCGTCTGGCCGGCAGGCCAACTTTCCTCGATGACCTTGCGAAAGTCGCGGCGTCCAAATTGGAGAGACGGCTTCGCCGCCGTTTCAACCTCTTTGTGATCTCTGCTTCTCTGTGCCCTCTGCGCGAAACGCCTTCCTTGCTTGGACCTGCAGGCGAGATCGCCGCATGGACGTATTTGCAAGCGATACAATCGCCCATGAAAAAGGGCGCGATATCCAGATGATACCGCGCCCCGTTCGGCGATGAGACTGAAACGATTATGCGTAGCCGAGGTTTGCGCTCACCATGGCGTAAAGCATCGGCAGCGAAAGCAGCGTGTTGGTGCGGCTGGCATAGAGCGCGCGCGGGGCGGCAGCAGCCTTTTCCTCGGCAGTTGCTTCGATGATGCCCAGGATCTTCTTCTGGGCGGGCCAGATGATGAACCACACGTTGAACGCCATGATCAGCGCCAGCCACATGCCCACGCCAATCAGGTTCACGTTGCCTTCGCCGGTAAAGGTCATCGCCTGATGCGCATAGCCCGAAACCACGGCAATGCCGAGGCCGGTCAGCACGGTCAGCAGCGCGCCATAGCGGAAGAAGAAGAACACTTTGGGCGCGATGTGCCCGGTGATTGCGCCTTTCTGTTCGGCAGGAATCTTGGGCATGGTCGGCACCTGCACGAAGTTCAGGTAATAGAGCAGGCCGATCCACACGATGCCGAAGAAGATGTGCAACCAGCGGAGCACCGCGTTCGCATCAACCGGCGCGGAATCGCCATAAGCGAGCATCAGCGCGATCGCCGCAACAAGACCTACGACTAGAACGAGATGAAGATTGCCAAAAAACTTGGCCATGAGAATTTCCCCCTATTTGCAACCGTCATGTTTTGCAGAAGCACGACCATGCTCCTCCGGTTGTCGCGCATATTAGGCGGCTGGCCGCAAAAGTCACATGAAAATAGGTTGCGGCCTTTGGCGCTCAATCGTGCGGGGGATTTTTCTCAACCTCGGTTTCGGCCTCTACGGCCAGCCCATGTTTCAGCAGCATCGGGATCTGCGAGAAGGTGAACAGAAACGAAAGCGTTGTCACGCCCCAAAGCTTTGCCTGCAACCAGATCTCGAAATTGCCATTGGCGGTGTTGAAAAAGTGGCGCAAAATTTCGTTGAGCGCGGCCAGAAACAGGAAGAAGAACGCCCAGTTGCGTGACAGCTTCAACCAGCCCTCATCGCTCAATCCATCGAACGCCGCCTCCAGCAAATACCGCAGCATGGCCTTGCCCCGCACCAGTCCGGCAAACAGAACGCCTGCAAACAGCAGATAGATCGCGGTTGGCTTCACCTGAATCCAGAACGGATCGCCCAGCAGCACGGTCAACGTCCCAAAGCCTAGGATCAGCACGGTGGACAGCCACAGCATCGGCGAAATCTTGCCCAGCCGCAGCTTGGAAACGATCAGCGCCACCACCGTGGCCGCCATGAACGCTGCGGTGCCCTTGGTCACTGCCACGACTTCGGCAAGCCCCGCATCGCCTCCTTCGGGCTTGAAATAGCGATAGGCGAGGAAGAACACGAGCAGCGGGCCATAGTCCACCAGCAGGTTGACCCAGGATGACTTGGGCTTGGCTTTTGGTTCGCTCACCGGAACACTCCTGCGATAACCTTGGCAACCAGATCGGGATCGAAGGGGCGCAGGTCGTCAATCTTCTCGCCCACGCCAATCGCGTGGATCGGCAGGCCATATTGTTCAGCCGCCGCCACCAGCACACCGCCGCGCGCCGTGCCGTCCAGCTTGGTCATGATCAGGCCGGTCACGCCCGCCACTTCCTTGAAAATCTCGATCTGTTGCAAGGCGTTCTGCCCATTGGTGGCATCCAGCACCAGCACCACATCATGCGGGGCTTCGGGGTTCAGGCGGCCCAGCACGCGGCGGACTTTGGCCAGTTCGTCCATCAGTTCGCGCTTGTTCTGCAACCGGCCTGCGGTGTCGACGATCAGCGTGTCAATCCCGGTGTCGGTGGCTGATTTCACCGCATCGAACACAATCGCCGCAGGATCGCCGCCTTCCGGCCCGGTCACGATGGGCACGCCCAGCCTGTCGGCCCAGACTTTCAGCTGGCCGATGGCGGCGGCGCGGAACGTGTCGCCTGCGGCCAGCATCACGCCATAGTCCTGCTCCTGAAACAGGTGCGCCAATTTGGCGATGGTGGTGGTCTTTCCCGATCCATTCACGCCGATCACTAGAATCACTTGCGGGCGCGGAAAGGCGATGATTTCCAGCGGTTTGGCCACCGGGCGCAGGATCGCGGCGATCTCTTCCGCCACGGCTTCCTTCACGCCTTGTTCGTCAACGCCATTATCGAACTTTGCCGCCTTCAGCTTTTCGCGGATGCGCGCGGCGGCGCGGGGGCCGAGGTCGGACAGGATCAGCGCATCTTCCAGATCGTCAAGCTGCGCTTCGGTCAGTCGCGATGCGCCGACGATGCTACCAAGATTTTCCGCAAGCCGTTCAGAAGTCTTTCGAAAACCTCCCAGCAGGCGGTCGGACCAGCTCGAATTGGCGGTTTCCGGACTCATTCCAGTATTCCTTCAACGATCTTGGTCGGCGTAACCGTCACCAGGCTCCCGGCCGGGGTGCCTTGCGGTACACGGTAGCTCGCAAAGTGGCCCGCATGGCCGGTTCCGTCGCGCTCTGCAAGGATTTCAGCGGGATTGCCGACCAGCGTGGTGAGCCAGCGGGCGCGCTTTTCCGCCACCGCCGTGCGCACCTCTGCCGCACGCTCACGCACCAGCACCGGATCGACTTGCGGCATTCGCGCCGCCGGTGTGCCGGGGCGAGGGGAATAGGGGAAGATGTGGCCGTGAACGATGCTGCATTCCCGCACGATGGAGACGTTTTCCTCATGCATTTCAGCGGTTTCGGTGGGGAATCCGGCGATCAGATCAGCCCCGATGGCAATATCGGGCCGCCGCGCCTTCATCTGTTGCACAAGGTCAATCGCCTGCGCGCGCGAATGCCGTCGCTTCATCCGCTTGAGCACCATGTCGCTCCCTGATTGGAGCGAAAGATGGATGTGCGGCATGATGCGCGGTTCGGTGGTGATCAGATCGAACAGCAGCGGATCAATTTCTACCCCGTCAAGCGAGGAGAGGCGAATCCGGGGGAGGGTGGGGAACGCGCCAAGGATCGCCGCGACGAGATCCCCAAGTTTTGGCGCGCCCGGCAAATCAGCGCCCCATGAGGTCACATCGACCCCGGTCAGCACCACCTCGTTGACGCCTTGATGGCGCTTAGGTGCATCTAGGTGCATCTTGGTGCTGTTCAGGAATATCGCGTTTTCAACCGCAGAAAGCACATCAACTATCGGCAAAGAAACACTTTTTCCGCGGCCTTGCGGGATAATGCAGAACGTGCAGGCATGATCGCACCCGTTTTGCACCGGCACGAACGCGCGGGTGTGCGAACTTGCGGGAAGGGCGCGCAAAGATGTTGGAGCATTCCAACTTTCCGGTGCGAGCTTCACCGTATTGGAAACCACCGCATCGACTTCGGGCATCGCCGCAAAGGCATCCGCCTCGATCGTTGCGGCGCATCCGGTCACGACCAGCCGCGCATCGGGATGTTCGCGGCGCAGCTTGCGCACCGCCTTGCGCGATTGGCGCACGGCCTCTGCCGTCACCGCGCAGGAATTGACCACCACTGTTGGCGGACCATCGGCCAGAAACCCCCGGATCGCCTCGCTTTCGGCAATGTTCAGGCGGCAGCCCAATGAGACAACTTCGGATGTCATGCCGGAAAATCGGCGTCCTCGAACGAACCTTCAAAGCTGAGCGTGGCAGGCCCGGTCATGTCGATCGTGCCGCCTTCAGGCCAGGTGACGGTCAGCGGACCACCGGGCAGATCGACGCGCACCTTGCGGCCGGTCAGCTTGCGGCGGATGGCAGCGACGGCGGTCGCGCAGGCCCCGGTGCCGCAGGCCTGTGTCAGGCCGACGCCGCGTTCCCACACTCGCAGCTTCAAGTGGTCAGGTCCCACGACGCTGGCGACGTTGACGTTGATTCTCTGCGGAAAAAGTGGATCGTGTTCAATGATCGGACCCAGCCGCTCAAGCTCTACCGCATCGGCATCGGGCACGAAGAAGATCACGTGCGGATTGCCCACATTGACGCTGATCGGGTTTTCAAGATCCTCCCAGCCCACAGGCATTTCGAGCGTATCCATGGCATAGGACACCGGTATCTCATCCCAGCGCAGCCGCGGTGCGCCCATGTCTACTGAAATGCCTTCGTCACGGGCTTCCGAACGGATCAATCCGCCAAGCGTTTCAATGCTTTGGCTGCCGCCCAGCAAGAGTCCGACGGCACGGCTGGCGTTTCCGCAGGCTTCCACTTCGCCGCCATCGTAGTTGAAAATCCGCATTTTGACATCGGCAGTCTGCGAAGGCTCCAGCACGATCAGTTGATCACAGCCAATTCCGGTGCGGCGGTTGGCCAGCGCAGCGGCCCGGCGCGCGCTCATGACAACGGGCGCATCGCGGGCATCAATCACCACGAAATCGTTGCCCAGACCGTGCATTTTGCGAAAGGAGATACGCATGCCCCGCGACTTAGGGACTGCAGCGCCGCAAAGCAATCAGTTGCGCCTGAAGTGCGTCGTTCCAGTCGGACGCGGCCGGAACCGTCAGGCCGATGCCGCCCTGCGGGTTATCGGCAGTTCGGGCGCATCCTCGCTGCTTTCACCCTTGCTGTGCGCAGCGGCAGCAAGCAGGCTGTTTTCAGCCAGCAGCGAGCGCACGCCTTCTGAATCCGACGGCTGGCCATAGAGGAAACCCTGCCCCTTGAACGAGCCGAACTTGCGAATGGCTTCAAGCACTTCGGGCGATTCAATGCCTTCGGCGGTGATTGGCAGGTTCATGCCTTTTCCCAGCGAGGAAATGGCTTCGATGATCGTCGCGCTGTCGCTGCTGGTGCCAAGGCTGGAGACAAAGAAGCGGTCGATCTTGATCTGGTCGAATGGCAGGGTGCGCAATTGCGCCAGCGAGGAATAGCCGGTACCGAAATCATCAAGGCTGATGCGGATGCCCTGATTTTTCAGGCTGGTGATCAGCGTGCGCACCACGCCGATGTTTTCATGCAGGCAGGTCTCGGTAATCTCGATGTCCAGCCGGTGCGGGGGGAAGTTGGCTTCTACCAGCAGTTTGAGCAGCTTCTGCGCAAACCACGGATCGCGCAATTGCAGCGGCGAGATGTTGACCGACAGCGTCAACCTGGGGTCCCATTCGCGCGCATCGCTGAGCGCGCGGCGGATCAGGCTTTCGGAAAGCTCGGATATCAGGCCGATTTCCTCGGCAATCGGGATGAAGATTTCCGGCGAGAGCAGGCCATGCTGCGGATTGTTCCAGCGCGCTAGCATTTCAAAGCCGGTCAGTTCGCCAGTATCGAGATCGACCTGCTTTTCGTAGTAGGGAATGAATTCGCCGCGCGGAATGCCTTCGCGGATGCCGCGTTCCAGTTCGCTGCGGAATCGCAGTTCGCTTTCCATGTTCTGTTCGAACCAGCAATAGCGGTTACGGCCCGATTTCTTGGCCTGATACATGGCAAGATCGGCCTGGTGCATCAGCTTGGTCGCAAGGCCATGGGTCTCGTTCAGATCGCGACCTGCAGACGTGGCAAGGCCGAATGAGGCCGTGATTTCAAGCAAGACACCTTCAGCTTCCACCGGCTTGGCCACGCTGATGCTGATGCGCGCCATGAGCCGGTCAATCGCTTCGACATGATCGGGATCATAGATCGCGGCAAAGGCGAACTCATCGCCGCCAAGGCGCGCCATGATCGAACGCTCTGGCAATATGGAGCGGATGCGCTCAGCCGACTGGAGCAGGATTGCGTCTCCCGCCTGATGACCATGCGCGTCGTTCGAGCGCTTGAAATTGTCGAGATCCATCATCATCACAACCACTTCGTGGCCGGTGGTGCGCGCCGTGCGGATCATCTCTTCCAGCGCCGGACCAACGCTGCGCCGGTTCAGGCAGCCGGTGAGCGGATCGGTATGGGCAAGGCGATGGGCCGTTTCCTCTGCCAGACGGCGCTGGCCCACTTCCCGGGTGAGATCGACATAGCGACGCCAGCCGAACAGCAGCAGCGCGACATTGAGTATCAGTGCAACGCCAAGCATCGGTTCGCGCGGGGGCGTACCGGTCCGCAGCAGCAGGAGGAAATCGCTCAACACCGATGAACCGGTTGCCACGAACATGAGGACAGCTGCGACGATGATACCAAGGCCGATCAGATCGTGCGCCGATGCATCGTTGGTTTCTGCATCGTGGCCTATAGCAGTCTGGCCTGTCTCAACTGGCATGGAAGCCATAATCCCGTTTCCACCCTTATGCCGCGAGCCCGGATTGCATTGGCTGCAACTGTGCGTTCACGGCCTTTCCCGTCCTGTGAAGAAAGGTAGGGGATCGTCCTGAAGTTTTGGTTAAGATTGCCTTTGCGTCTTCGCTTCGTCGCACTGAGCGTGAGGCACGGCTGGGATTGGCTTGCCTTTGCACCAGCCAACCGCTAAAGGCGCGCGGTGCAGCAGCTGAGTCTGTTGCATGTTTAGCAACGGCCCCTGTTCAGGATGCCACACGCTGGTCGGCGAGGTTTCGCCCACCGGCGTTTTTCGCGTTACGCGAAAGTGGTGCCAGATCAAGGGCATGGTGATGGGAATTGGGCGTGTTCGATAGTCTTTCAGACCGGCTTGGAGGCGTGTTTGACCGCCTGCGTGGCCGCGGCGCGCTGCGCGAGGAAGACGTGCTCGCCGCGATGCGCGAAGTGCGCATCGCGCTGCTCGAAGCCGACGTTGCGCTGCCTGTCGTCCGTCGATTTATTGAGTCCGTTTCGGAGCAGGCTGTTGGCCAGTCGGTGCTCAAATCGGTCACACCCGGTCAGCAGGTCGTCAAGATCGTCAACGATGCGCTGATCGAAATGCTGGGCGGAGGAACCGCCGAACTTGATCTGAACGCCGCGCCGCCGGTGGTGATCATGATGGTCGGCCTGCAAGGATCGGGCAAGACCACCAGCACCGCCAAGATTGCCAGGCTGCTTAAGGAAAAGCACGGCAAGAAGGTGCTGATGGCATCGCTGGACGTCAATCGTCCCGCGGCGCAGGAACAGCTGCGCGTGCTGGGTGAACAGGCGGGCGTGGCCACGCTGCCGATCATCACGGGCCAATTGCCGGTCGATATCGCAACGCGCGCGGTGAATGCTGCCAAGCTGCAGGCGGTGGACGTGCTGATGCTCGACACGGCTGGCCGTCTGCATGTCGATGCGGCGCTGATGGACGAGATGAAGGCGGTTTCCGCTGTCTCGGTGCCGAAGGAAACGCTGCTCGTTGTCGACTCGCTGACCGGGCAGGACGCGGTCAATGTGGCGCAGTCATTCTCGGGCGAAGTTGACCTGACCGGCGTGGTGTTGACCCGCATGGACGGCGATGCGCGCGGTGGTGCGGCGCTTTCAATGCGCGCCGTTACCGGCAAGCCGATCAAGTTTGCGGGCACCGGCGAAAAGCTCGACGCGATTGAGCCGTTCCACCCGGAACGTGTGGCAGGCCGCATCCTTGGCATGGGGGACATCGTCTCCATCGTCGAGAAGGCGGCGGCGACGATTGATGCTGAGGACGCCGAGAAGCTGGCGCAGCGGATGTCGAAGGGTCAGTTCGACATGAACGACCTGCGCACGCAGTTGCGGCAGATGCAAAACATGGGCGGCCTTGGCGCGCTGGCGGGCATGATGCCGGGCATGAAGAAGGCCAAGGCGGCGATGGCGCAGTCTGGCATGGATGACAAGGTGCTGCTGCGCATGGACGCGATCATCGGTTCGATGACGCCCAAGGAGCGCGAAAAGCCTGAATTGCTGAACGCCAAGCGCAAGATCCGCGTGGCCAAGGGTTCGGGCACGCAAGTGCAGGACGTGAACAAGCTTCTGAAAATGCATCAGGAAATGGCCAAGGCCATGAAGCAGATCAAGAAGATGGGCGGCCTCAAGGGCCTTGGCGCGCTGTTCGGCAAAGGCGGCCTTGGCGCTGCCATGCCGGGGCTGGACCAGCAGATGGGGCCGGGTGGTCTTGGAGGCATGGGCGGTATGGGCGGTGGCGGCATGAGTGGCCTGCCGGGTCTGGGTTCGGGCGGATTGCCGGGCAACCTTGGCGACCTGCTCAAGAAGAAATGAGTTTTGCAAGTTTCCAGTTTTGATTTTCCAGTTTGATTGAAAGGTAGTTCCAATGTCGGTTTCTCTCCGTCTTTCGCGTGGTGGTTCGAAGAAGCGCCCGTATTACAAGGTCGTCGTTTCCAACAGCCGCGCGCCGCGCGATGGCAAGTATCTGGAGCAGGTTGGCACCTACAACCCGCTGCTGGCCAAGGACGATGAAAACCGCGTCCGTCTGGTCGAAGACCGCGTGCGTTACTGGCTGGGCGTAGGCGCACAGCCGACCGACCGCGTTGCCCGTATGCTCGACAAGGCCGGTATCAAGGAGCGCAAGGCTACCAACAACCCGCAGGCTGCAGTCCCCGGCAAGAAGGCGCAGGAGCGCGCTGAAGAAAAGGCTGAAAAGGCCCGTGAAGCGGCTGAAGCTGCGGCTGCTGCATCGGCGGCGCCTGCTGAAGAAGCTCCGGCTGCTGAAGCTGCTGCTGAAGAGCAGACGGAAGCCTGATCTTGCGCGACCTGTCTGTCACGCTGGCCGCTGTCACCGGCGCGCATGGCGTGACGGGCGAGGTGCGTTTGAAACTGTTCGGAGAAGGCGCGGGCGCATTGAAGCGCTACCGCGCCTTCAACGATTCAAAGCTGACGGTCGTGTCCCTGCGCGATGATGGCAAGGGCGGGGCGATTGCCCGCTTTGCCGAAGTGGCGGACAGGACCGCGGCGGAAAAGCTGCGTGGCACGGCGCTGACCGTACCGCGCTCATCATTGCCGCCGCTGGCTGAGGGCGAGTATTACTACGCCGACCTTATTGGCCTGCCGGTGGTCTCGACCGAAGGCGAAGCGCTGGGCGAATGCATCGCGGTGGACAACTTCGGCGCGGGCGACGTGATCGAAGTGCGCAAGGCCGACGGCAAGAAGTTCATGGTGCCGATGAAGCCGCAAGCGGTTCCGGAATGGACCGACGAGCGGATAGTGATTGAAGCGGGCTGGGCGGAGTAGTATATACATCGCGTATATACGGAGGCCGTGATGGCGGAAGACGACAAGGTTCGCGAAGAACGCAAGAAATTCAACATGCGGGTGTTTGGTTCTGCCCCTTGGCTGAAAACCATCGAGAAGCAGCGTCATCGCACCAAAGTGTTCAGGTCGGGCAACTCATTGGCTGTCCGCATTCCTTCCGGCACAAAACTTTCTGCAGGAATGGAGATGGATCTTTTGGTCGAGGATGGCCAATTTCTCGCTTACGAGCCTGTTGAGCAGCCCAAGCGGATGTTCAACATCGCCAAGGTGGCCGGGTCTGCGACAAGCCTCAAGCCGATCCGGCCTGAAGATCGCATCTTCGAGGATCGTCCGTTGCGCAGCCGTGACGTGTCAAAGGATGAGCAGTGAAATATCTGCTCGATAGTAACATCATCATTGCGCTGGTCATGAATGATGATCCGGGTGTGTATGCTCGCGCGTCGCAGTGCGAAGCAGGCGAGATGGTGACGTCGGCCGTTTGCTATGCCGAAGTTGCCTATGGTTCAGCAAACGAGAAGCCGCCCGCGACGGAGCAACTTCGAGCGTTTGTCGAGGAAGTTCCTATACTGGACTTCGACTTCAAGGCGGCGCAGGCTTATGCCACTTTGCCATTCAAGCGGGCCAGTTATGACCGGTTGATTGCGGCCCATGCGCTGTCGCACGGGCTGATCGTCGTGACGGACAACGAAGCGGACTTCCGGGATGTGCCGGGGTTGTTGGTTGAGAACTGGACGGTTTGATGGCGCTCATCGTATTCCTATTAGCGCCTATGATTCCAGCGGCGCTCATCTGGGCCGTAGCGTTTACGCTCTTTCCAAGCTCAAGGCTGAAGCGGGTTGGGCTGTTTTTCTTTGTATATGCTTTCGTTGGGCTGTGGTTCGGGATGTGGGTGATCATTCTCGGATACATTTGGTTGCCAGCAACGCTCGTAACACTTGCCTTGTTTGAATGGGTGCAACTACGAGACTCGAAATGACCTTCGCCGCCACCGTCCTCACGCTCTACCCCGAGATGTTCCCCGGCCCTTTGGGTGTCAGCCTTGCGGGTCGGGCGCTGGGGGAGGGGAAGTGGGCGATGGATGCGGTGCAGATCCGCGATTTTGCCATCGACAAGCACAAGACCGTTGATGACACGCCGGCAGGTGGCGGGGCGGGGATGGTGTTGCGGGTGGATGTTCTCGCCAAGGCTATCGATTTTGCGCGTAGTCAGGACCTCCCCGGAACGGGGAGGGGGACCGCTGCCGAAGGCAGTGGTGGAGGGGTCGGTGATGAAGCGATACCCCTCCACCATGCTTCGCATGGTCCCCCTCCCCATGCCGGGGAGGTTTTACGGCCGGTCATTGCGCTTACGCCGCGCGGAAAGCCCTTGAGCCAGGCGCGGGTGCGGGAGCTTGCTGCTGGCCCCGGCGTGATCCTTGTCTGCGGGCGGTTCGAGGGGTTTGACGAGCGGATTTTCGAAGGCCGCGAGGTCGAGGAAGTCTCGGTCGGCGACATCGTGCTTTCGGGCGGCGAATGTGCCGCGTTGATGCTGCTGGACGCTTGCATTCGGCTGCTTCCCGGCGTAATGGGCGCGGCTTCTAGTGGGCACGAGGAGTCGTTCGAGAACGGCCTCCTTGAATACCCGCATTATACCCGACCTGCTGAGTGGGAAGGGCGCACGATCCCTGAAGTGCTGCGATCGGGGGATCATGCGAAAATCGCAGAGTGGCGGAAACGCCGTTCGGAAGACGATACACGGTTACGCAGGCCGGACCTTTGGGAGCGCCACATCGGCACTCGGGTCCAGTCTGCCTCTGGCGCGCAGCGTGAAGTGCAGGACGATTGAAAATGAACCTGATTCAGCAGCTTGAAGCTGAAGCCATCGCCGAATTCAAGGCGAAGAAGGAAATTCCAGACTTCCGCGCGGGCGATACCGTGCGCGTTGGCGTGCGCGTGGTTGAAGGCGACCGTACGCGCGTTCAGGCCTATGAAGGCGTGTGCATCGCGCGTTCGAACCGTGGCCTCGGCTCGAACTTTACCGTGCGCAAGATCTCGTTCGGCGAAGGCGTGGAGCGCGTGTTCCCGCTCTACTCGCCCAACATCGATTCGATTACCGTGGTGCGCCGTGGTGTCGTGCGTCGTGCGAAGCTTTACTATCTTCGTGGCCGCACCGGCAAATCGGCACGTATTGCAGAGCGCAAGGTCACCAAGGCCTAAGAGCTACGCCGCAACACGGCTAACGTGTTACAAAAGCGTCCTGGCTCACCGGCCAGGGCGCTTTTTTGTGCTTTCAACCATGGTGGTTTCGGGCCAACGATAATGGCTTGTGAATGCACCGGGCGGGATGTCCCGGCCAAAGGATCGCCAAACCCCATGCGCCATTTCCGCCTGCTTGCCGCTTGTGCGCTGTCTGCTTTCAGCGCCACTCCTGCGCTTGCCCAACAGGGAACACCGATGCCAAAGAACGCCGCTGCCTCTGCGCCTGCTGAAGCCAAAAATCTGACGTTCGAGCGCGTTTTCGCCAGTCCCGGCTTGAACGGCCCCGCGCCGCGCGCGGTGAAACTGTCGCCCGATGGCCGCTATCTGACGCTGCTGAAGAACCGTGCGGATGACCGCGAGCGATACGATCTGTGGGGCTTTGACCGCCAGACCAGCGAATGGAAGATGCTGGTGGATTCGCTCAAGCTGTCCTCCGGGCGGGAATTGTCCGAGGCGGAGAAGATGCAGCGCGAGCGCCAGCGGATCGGCGATCTGAAAGGCATCGTTTCCTATGAATGGGCCGCCGATGGCAAATCGGTGCTGGTACCGGTGGATGGTGAGCTGTTCCTTGCAGGCCTCGACGGTTCGGTGCGCAAGGTTGAGGGCACCAAGGGCGGCGAATTGACGCCCAAGTTGGGGCCGAAGGGCGAGCACATTGCCTATGTGCGCGACCGGCGGCTGTGGGCCGGGCCGGTGACGGGAGCCGCGCAGGCGATTACGCCTGAGGAAGCTAACGCGGACGTCCACTGGGGCGAGGCCGAGTTCGTTGCGCAGGAAGAAATGAACCGCTTCAACGGCTTCTGGTGGTCACCCGATGAAAAGCGCATCGCGGTGGAGCGCTTTGACGAGAGCATGGTGGGGGTGGTCACCCGCACCGCCATCGGCGCAGAGGACACGCGCACCTACCAGCAGCGCTATCCGGCGGCGGGCACGCCCAATGCCGAAGTTTCGCTATGGGTGATGGGGCCGGACGGATCGAACCGCGTGCAGGTAGACCTTGGCGCGAACAAGGACATCTATCTCGCCCGTGTGGATTGGGCGCCCGATGGCAAGACGCTCTATGTGCAGCGCATGAACCGCGAGCAGACCGTGCTCGATATGCTCAAGGTCGATCCCGCCACGGGCAAGGCCAGCGTGATGTTCACCGAAAAGGCGGCGGACAAGCACTGGATCGATCTGTCGGACAGCTACCGCTTCCTGAGCGACGGCAGTCTGATCTGGTGGTCGCAGCGCGATGGTTTTGGGCATCTGTATCGCCTGAAGGGTGGCAAGTGGAGCCAGCTGACCAAGGGCGACTGGGTGGTCACCGGGCTGGTCGGCGTAGATGAGAAGGGCGGAAAGCTCTACCTGACCGGCACCAAGGACGATGTGCTGGCGCAACAGGTCTATGCGATGGACTTGAATGCGCCGGGGCGGCTGTCGCGGATTACCGAGCCGGGTTGGGTCAACAATGCCAGCATGGACCGCACCGGGCAGACCCTGATGATCAGCCGCACTTCGGATGCGCAGCCCGCGCAGTCCTATATCGCGGACACCAGCGGCAAGCGGTTGGCGTGGATCGAGGAGAACAAGGTGGCGGGCGCGCATCCTTATGCGCCGTACCTTGCCAGCCATCGCCCGGCGCAGTTCGGCACGATCCCGGCGGCAGACGGCACGCCGTTGCATTACATGATGATCACGCCGCCGCTGGAGCCGGGGAAGCGGTATCCGGTCTTCACCTACCACTATGGCGGGCCGACCGCGCAAGTGGTGACAAAGGGCTTTCAAGGCGCGCTGGCGCAGGCGATTGTCGACAAGGGCTACATCTACTTCGCTATCGACAATCGCGGGTCGGAGAACCGGGGGGTGAAGTTCGCCTCGGCGCTGCATCACGCGATGGGTTCGGTTGAGGTGGAGGATCAGCTGGCCGGGGCCATGTGGCTGAAGCAGCAGCCCTATGTGGACGCGGACAAGATCAGCACCTTCGGCTGGTCTTATGGCGGTTACATGTCGATCAAGATGCTGGAGGCCAATCCGGGGGCCTATGCGGCGGGCATCGCGGTGGCGCCGGTGACCAAGTGGCAGCTTTACGATACGACCTATACCGAGCGCTATCTGGGCGATCCCGGCAAGCTGCCGCAGGTCTATGAAAAGGCGAATGCGCTGGCCGATACGGGCAAGATCAGCGATCCGCTGCTGATCATTCACGGCATGGCCGATGACAACGTGGTGTTCGAGAACGCTTCAGCCATAATTGCGAAGTTGCAGGGTGAGGCAGTGCCGTTCGAGATGATGCTCTATCCCGGCTACACCCACCGCATCAGTGGGCCGAAGGTGAGCAAGCACTTGTATGAGACAATTTTCCGCTTCCTTGACCGTAATGGTGCAGGGAGTGGGAAGTAGGGGCCAAAGGCCCTGCCTACCCACTCACCGTCATCCTGAACTTGGTTCAGGATCCATTGTGCCGATCAGGCGGTGGCTTGGAGTGGGAAATGGACCCTGAAACAAGTTCAGGGTGACGATGGTGGTGGGAGTGATGAAGTAGCCGCGACGCAAGCCGCAGTGTGTGGCGCAAAAGCGTTTTTAACTTGGCTGGTTGGAACCAGCCGCTAGGGAACGGTTCGGCTGCAGGGTCAGATGGACCGCTGGAAGGGAATGAAGATGGGTTACCGGATTGTAGTGGTCGGTGCGACGGGGAATGTGGGCCGCGAGATGCTCAACATTCTGGCGGAACGCGAGTTTCCCTGCGACGAGATCGCAGCGGTGGCTTCGGCGCGCTCGCAGGGTACGGAAATCGAATTTGGCGATTCCGGCCGGATGCTCAAAGTTCATAACATCGAGAACTTTGATTTTGCCGGATGGGACATGGCGCTGTTCGCGGCAGGGTCTGGCCCGACGCAGATCCATGCACCGCGCGCTGCGGCGGCAGGTTGCGTGGTGATCGATAACTCCTCGCTCTATCGCATGGACCCGGATGTGCCGCTGATCGTGCCCGAGGTGAACCCGGACGCTATCGATGGCTATACCGCCCGCAACATCATCGCCAATCCCAACTGCTCGACCGCGCAGATGGTGGTGGCCCTCAAGCCGCTGCACGATGCGGCTAAGATCAAGCGCGTTGTGGTGGCCACCTACCAGTCGGTTTCGGGCGCGGGCAAGGAAGGCATGGACGAGCTGTTCGAACAGAGCCGTGCGATCTTTGTGGGTGACCCCAAGGAGCCGAAGAAGTTCACCAAGCAGATCGCCTTCAACGTGATCCCGCACATCGACGTGTTCCTTGACGATGGATCGACCAAGGAAGAATGGAAGATGGTGGCCGAGACCAAGAAGATCCTTGATCCCAAGATCAAGGTGACGGCAACCTGCGTGCGAGTGCCGGTGTTCGTGGGCCATTCCGAAGCGATCAACATCGAGTTCGAGGAAGAGATCAGCGCCGAGCAGGCGCAGAACATCCTGCGCGAGGCACCGGGCGTGATGCTGGTCGACAAGCGCGAGGACGGCGGATACGTGACGCCGGTCGAATGCGTGGGTGATTACGCCACGTTCGTTTCGCGCGTGCGCGAAGACCCGACCGTCGACAGCGGTCTTTCGCTGTGGTGCGTATCGGACAACCTGCGCAAGGGTGCGGCACTGAACGCGGTGCAGATTGCCGAACTGCTGGGCCGCAAGCACCTGAAGAAGGGCTGAGCCCGCCATGACAGAAGCATCGCCTGAATTCTTTCCCGGCTTTGATGGGGCGCAATTGGCGCTGCATCGCATGGGGAACGGAAGGCCGGTGGTGCTTCTGCATGGGCTGTTCTCTTCGGCCCATGTCAATTGGATCAAATTTGGTACGGCGGCAAAGCTGGCAGCGGCAGGATTTGAATGCCTGATGCCGGATTTGCGCGTGCACGGGCAGAGCGCTGCGCCGCATGATCCGGTGGCCTATCCGCAGGACGTGCTGGCGCGCGATCTGGGGGCGCTGGTCGCGCATCTGGGACTTACCGAATTCGATCTGGTGGGCTTTTCGCTGGGATCGCGCACGTCGGCGCGGGCAGTGATTGGCGGATTGCGCCCGCGCAGATTGGTGCTTTCGGGCATGGGGCTGGAGGGGCTGGCCGGATGGGCCAAGCGGCAGGATTTCTTTGTTGATGTGATCGACCGTTTCGGCACAATCAAGCGTGATGATCCGGCCTATTTCGCCCAGCAGTTTCTGAAAAGCATGGGCACGGACCGAGTGGCGGCGCGTCTGCTGCTTGGGGCCAATGCTGATACCGATCCTGCAGAGCTTGCCGCGATCACCATGCCCACGCTGGTGCTGTGCGGGGATCAGGACAATGACAACGGATCGGCAGAAAAGCTGGCTGGGGCGCTGCCCGATGCGGAGTTGGTGCTGATCCCCGGCACGCACATGAGCAGCGTGACAATGCCCGAACTGGGCGATGAACTGGTCAAGTTCCTTTCCGCTGAGGGTTGACCCGGGCGGTTTCAGGTGTAACCGGAATGCAGGCTTACGCGCGGCCAAACGGCTGCGTGCACACTTTCCTTCCCGGAGACCTCAAGTTCATGAAATCGCTTGTATCCAGTTTGGCCTTGGCCACAGCCATG
>JBEQBV010000004.1:0-43081 GCA_041639635.1 Novosphingobium sp. | reverse complement strand
GTGATGGCACGATCTACCAAAGCCTTGGCGATGCAACGGTTGGTTCCGGCGGTTCGGTGGTGACGACCTTTGCTGCAATCGATACCGGGCCGATTGCCTGCCCTGCTGGTTCGCTGGGCAGCATCTACCGTGTCGTTCCGGGCTGGGATTCGATCACGAACGCATCGGCGGGCATCACGGGGCGCAACGAGGAGACGGCGGCAGAGTTCGAGCAACGCCGCGCCGCTTCGGTGGCCGGTAACGCAACCGGCATTCTCCCCGCCATCCGTGCCGCCGTGCTTGACGTCGATGGTGTCGTCGACGCCTATGTGACCGAGAACACGACGGCGACGGCAGCGACCATCGGCGGCGTCTCCGTGGACGCAAACTCGCTCTATGTCGCCGTCTCGGGTGGCACCAACGCCGATGTTGCGCGGGCGATCTGGTCCAAGAAACCGCCGGGCTGCGCCTATACCGGGACGACCACCGTCACCGTGACGGACACCCTCGGCTATTCCTCGCCCTACCCCAGCTACTCGGTGAAATTCACGCGGCCATCTGCCCTGCCGATCTATTTCGCGGTCGAACTGGCCAACAATGGCTTGGTGCCGTCCGATGCCGGGGATCAGGTCAAGGCGGCCATCTCGGCAGCATTCAATGGTGAGGACGGCGGGGCACGGGCCCGCATCGGGTCCAAGATCTATGCCCTACGGTTCGCCACCGGCATCGCCGCGCTCGGACCGTGGTCGCAGCTCGTGACCCTAAAAATCGGCACTACCGCTTCGCCAACCGGCAGCGAGGTCGCGGTCAACATCAGCCAGGTTCCAACGCTCGACACCGCCAACATCGCGGTCACGGTCGTATGACAACGCTCGTCCCGTTCTCGTCAGAGCCCATGGGGTTCACGGGCGGGGTCGACGGAGGGGCGGCGCTGGCGTTCGATGCGCGACAGACGCTTCTGAGCCAGTACGCAAACAGCCCCATCATTGTTGCACTGGTTGAGGCGCTCAACCATGCGCTGGATCAGCAAACCGCTGTGAACGACTTCTACAACGTGGTCTGGAACGTCGATACGGCCACAGGATTCGGCCTCGATATCTGGGGCCGCATTGTCGGCGTGACGCGGGCGCTGTTCGTGTCGGACAGCCTTTACCTTGGGTTCAGCGATAGCAGCGATGCCACGCCGTTCGGTTCCGGCATTTTCTGGGGCGCGGCGCGATTGACGCCGAATTTCAAGCTCAGCGATATCGCGTTTCGGCGGCTGATCCTCGCCAAGGCTGCGCTCAACATCACGGATAGCTCGATCCCCGCGATCAACGCCATCCTTCGCGCCCTCTTCCCCGACTACGGCAATGTCTACGTCCGCGACAACGGTAACATGACGATCACCTATGTGTTCGGCGCCGCATTGTCGAAAGTAGATTACGCGATCGTCTCGCAGTCTGGCGCACTGCCGAGGCCGGTCGGAGTAAGCTTCAATGTGGAACAGCCCTGATGCAGCAGTCCGACCTTCCGACCCGGTTTCCGATCCCTTTCGCCAACAGCGCCGGGGCCAGTTATATCCGGCCCATCCCGACCGATCCGGTCACCCCATCAGGGTCGGACGCGCCGGCAAGCCTGACTGAGGGCTTCCCGCCCGAAACATTCCTGCCCGAGGCGAGCGGCGGAATCCCGCCAAACGGCAAGGACTTCAACGGCATCCTGAACCAGATCACGGCGGCGCTGCGGTGGATGGCTGCGGGTGGTGGCGCGATTTTCAATTCTGATTTTGCGACAGCCATCGGCGGTTACCCCAAGGGCGCGCGGCTGATTTCGACCGTGACCGCTGGTGTCGAGTGGATTTCGACTGCGGATAACAACACCACCGATCCTGATGGTGGTAGCCCGGCGAATTGGGTGCGCGCTACACCTTACCGCGTCCTGAAAGAGGGCACTCTCTCGTCCACACTGGTGGCAGGTAGCCAATACACGATCACGTTTCCAGAGCCGTTCGCGACGGCCTGCACCAGTTATTCGATCATCCCGATCAACGCGACGGCTTTGGCCACCCGCGACAACTGGGTGCAGCGCGTCTCGTTCAACCGCTTCGGCATCACGTTCGTCTGCCAAGGCACGGTGACCGGCGGCGACAACACGCTCGATGGCGTGGACTGGCTTGCGCACGGGTTTTAATGATGAACCAAGGACCAAACATGACCAACGTGACGCGCGCTGAGTGGATTTCGTTTGGCGCGCTTGCCCTGAACGTCGCCACGCTGATTTTTGGCCTAGGCGTGATCTGGGCCGATGTGCAGGACCATGACAGGCGCATTTCTGTGCAGGAAGTGAAGCTGGACGTGCTGGTGCCCAAAGTTGAGCGCATCGACGCCAACGTGGAATTTCTGGCCGAACGTGCACGGGAAGACAGGGAAGACAGGGAGCGCAGGAAATGAACCTGATCGACGACGCCCGCCAGTGGTGGCGGCTGCGGTCAAACCAGCTTGCTCTGGTGGCGGGTGCGGTGATGACCGCTGCGATCGAAAACCGCGCCGAGCTGCTGGTGCTGATCGATCATCTGCCCGCGTGGGTCCGCCCGATCATCACGATCACGCTGTTCAGCGTGCTGCCGATCGCGGTGCGCATCAGCAAGCAGCGCGATTCTGGGCAGAAGGACAAAAGCAATGGTTGACCGCGACAACCGGCCAAAGCCCACCACCGCGCTTAAAAAAGGCACGCTGGCCAGCGTCATCGGCATCGCTGCGGCGGCGCTGGTTATGAAAACCGTTCCCGAAGATGAAAGCGGGCGGCATGTAAAAGTGACCATCGCACAAGACGGCACGGCCAACGTGCAGCACGTGCGCGGGCCGCAATACTTGCGCGCCTATCTGGACATCGCAGGAATCCCAACCGCGTGTGATGGGATCACCAAAGGCGTGAAGATGGGGCAGGTTTATACCGAAGCCGAATGCGCGCTGCTGCTGGAGCGCGAACTGGTGATACACGCCCAAGGCGTAATGAACTGCACGCCGGGGCTGCGGCCAGAAAGGCTGGCGCCGCAACGGGCCGCTGCCGTATCGCTGGCCTACAACATCGGCGTGGCCGGCTTTTGCCGATCAACTGCTGCGCGCCGGTTCAACGCTGGTGACATTCGCGGCGGATGCGAGGCGTTCATGCCGTGGAACAAGGCGCGCGTGAACGGCGTGCTCCGCCCGGTGCAGGGCCTCACCAATCGCCGGGCGAGGGAGCGGGTCATGTGCCTGACTGGGCTTTCCGAAAGGAGAGCCCGCTAATGCGCGAACGAACTGATGCCGATGACATCGTGCAGGGTGCCTATAACCGCGCCTTGCTTGACCTGATCCTGCCGCCGATGCGCCGTGCAGCCAAGGATGCCGGATACGCGATCACCGTCCATGGCTCGCTGAACCGCGACATCGATCTCGTGGCCGTGCCTTGGAATGAGCACCACGTTGCCGACCCGGATCAACTCGTCATTTCGCTTTGCGGTGCCGTTCGCGGCGTGACTGGGCGCTGCAACTTCATGTCCGGCCGTAACCAGGATGGCAGTGGATCGATAGTCGACTGGACGCCAAAGCCGCACGGACGAAAGGCAGCAACTTTGCTGGCGTGGTGCGGAGAGAATAGCGCACACCTCGACCTGAGCGTGATGCCGACCGTGGCAGTAGGAGATAACGGATGCGACTGACTGACCTGGAGCCTCGCTTCTTCGTTGTTGGCGACAGCCCCCACCCTGTAGGCATTACCTTCAAATGCCCACACTGCCCCAACAGCGGGCAGCGTCTCGCCATTGCGATCCACATGGACGGGACCAATTTCGACCCTGATCCTGAGAACGATCAGCAGTTCCGGACCGATGAAAAGGTTTGGACCGTCACGGGCGGCGACAGCTTTGAGAATCTGAGTCTGTCACCCTCAATCGACGCGAGTTCGTCGGGCCACTGGCACGGCTACGTCACCGATGGCGAGGCCCGATGATTACCTCGAACCTGTGGCGGGCCGCCGCACTGGCCTTGCTGGGTGTCGTCATCGCGCTCCTGATCCAGATCCACGGCCTTCCCCTGATCGGCGGAGGGCTGGTCGCCAAGCTGGACCGGATGACCGAACTGCGCCGCGTCGAGCGCGACAATCACCGCAAGACGAAGGCCACCTATCGGGCCGCCATGGCGGAAGCCCAGCGCCGCGAACTGGCCCGCCTCGCGCGGGTGCAAGCCGAACAGGAAAGGATCAACGATGATCGTGAAGCCCATGCAAATGAGCGCCTTGCTGCTCTGCGCGCTCGCTACGACGGCCTGCGCCGCCAAAGTCGAGCCGCCGCTGAAAGTGCAGCCGGTAGCGAGCCAGTGCCCGGCCTTCCCTACCCCGCCTTCGGTGCTGATGCAGCGGCCGGTGCGGACGGACTATCTGCAACCGAATTAAGCCTTGCCGAACGCTACCAGTGCAGCGTCGGGCTGACGCAGCTTGATGAGCTGATTACGTGGGTTGAGGCGCAGGCGTTGGTGCGGTTGAACAACTAAGGGCGGCTCCCGAAAGAACCGCCCTTGTGTGGCCTTGACCTTCACCGTGGGTGGAGATTGTACCACCAGCCCGATACATGGCACTGTGCGCACAGTGTTGCCCATGAGCGGGAACTCTGGTGCCGGGGAGAGGTGAAATGAAGCTCCACCCCCCGCCCGGTCTTGAGTGCTTCACATGGCGGTGGTGGAACACCGTTGGCCCATGTAGAGCGGGAACCTCGTTGCTGCGGCGGGACCGATCTGTTCCTACTGGTTATGTGCCATGCACTCGGCAGCCGGTCCCTGCATTACAAGCCGAGATATGCTTTCGCCGCAGCCCATCCCCTATACCACAGGCGGGCGCGGTGGGGAAGCTCTGTCCTCTACAACAAACCGAGACATGACCTTTTGCGCAGCCGGATCATCGCGCACCATGATCATCAAAATCAGGATGGCTTGGTGATCAATGCGCGCGGCCAATCGGACCAGCCATAGGGCAAGCTTGCGTTTCATTCGCCATCCCCCGGCCTATCCAGCAATTGTGCATCGGATAGGGCGCGGATGGCTTGGGCGATGGTATGTGCTCGCACGCGCATTGCGTTCAAGGTGGCGCTCCCACGATCATGTTTGCAGTTCATGTCATAGGTGCGAAGGGAGCCGTCTGGATT
Organism: Novosphingobium sp.; assembly: GCA_041639635.1. Classification (GTDB taxonomy): domain Bacteria; phylum Pseudomonadota; class Alphaproteobacteria; order Sphingomonadales; family Sphingomonadaceae; genus Novosphingobium. Next base: position 37,944 of record JBEQBV010000004.1, on the reverse strand, counting down.
GCGTTCAACCCTGCCGCCGCCCAGATCATCCGCCACCTTCGCCGCTTCCTCAAACGCATCCTTGCGCCCTCTGGCGTAGGCATCGGCCCGGATTTGCGCCATAATCTGCGCTGCGCTTTGACCGCCTACGCCTTGGTGTGTTGCGTCACTCACTTCTCCCACTCCCCTGTTTCGAGTGCGGTGGATATGCCGACTTTTGTCTGGATCAAGGTTTCCCATTCCTTTGTCATCATTGGCGTCAGCTTTTTGCCAGCGTGAAGTTGGCGCAAGTCGTCAGCATCCTTAATCGCGCTATCCGTCAACCAAACCGCAACATCCGCCAGAGCCTTCGCCCGCGCATCGGCTGCCCGATCCTCTGCATCACAAAGTCCGCGCAAATGCTTCTGCGTTGTTTCGGTAGCCACGCGAACCAATTCCCGCGCATGTTCCACCTCTGCCCTGAGCCGTGCGATCTCGGCGGCGTCGGCGGTGATGCGGGCTATCACTTGTTGCGTCAGTTCTGCACGCCCGTGGTAGCCGTATCGCTCCTCTTCGTCCAAGCGGGCTTCAAACCGCTCTACCAGTTCATCGGCCATCACCGGCCTCCTTTGCTTTCAGGCAGGCGGCTGCGAGGGCTGGCACATTGCGCATGACAATCCGCAGAAAGGCGGCGTGGTCGTCAACCAAGTTAACGGTGCCGCCATTGTCGCAATACCTGTCGAACAATTGCTGCATGAATTCAATCTGCGCAGGATGATACGCCTCTTCCAGCGCGGTGCGGGGGTCGGTCATGGCTTCAACACCTTCGCTGCGAGGTCTACCAGCGCATCAAGCGTCTCTTCGCTCTCTGCCGCGTAGACCGCCATTTCAATCAAATCCGCCACGCGCATTGTCTCAGCGTGTCGCGCCTGTGATATGCGCTTGTAGGTCGTCAACAGCTTTTCCTGATTGGTCGTGATTGATCGGTCGCGGGGCTGCTTGTCGCTCATGGCTTCACCTGTAGGGCTGCGAGGATATCCTTGGCGTCGTCTCGCGTGCCTTCAACCGCTGTCTGATGCACACCGTGGCGCAAAAGCGATAGTTCAACGAGTTCAGCCACCCTCTCCACCGCCGCATCGTCCACAAGGATAAGATGGCCGGTGCGGTAGAGGTTTACGAGGGCAACGATAAAGGCGGCATTTTCCCCGCTCTCATCGACTTCTGTATCACCATACAGGACCGCATGGCATTTCGGCCTGCCATACCAATCGCAGCAATTATCCGGGGCGAGAACTTCATGGTAGCCATCACGCTCGGTTGCCTCCCACTCCCCCTGCGTTGCCGCCTTGCTCAGCGCCTCCAGCGCCTCTGGTGTGATCGTCATGGCTGTTCCTCTCGATAGGCGATGATGCGGTGTGAGAATAAAAGGCTGATGTGCCAGTCCCACCAACCTACTGCGACAAGGTGGGCTGTCCGCTCATCATTGCGTGCGCTGGCGTATAAAATACCCGGCGTTACCAGCTTTTCGGGGTCAGTCTTTGCGCGGCCCGCCTTTAGTGAAAACCGAAAAGGCAATCGTGACCGCAGCACACCCGTCGCCGCGATCTGCTCTGGTGTCAGGTCAATCATGGGGCGCGCCCTTTGCATGGTCTTGCTCCTGTAGGATTGCGCGGGGTGCGAACTTACGCCGCGCTTCGTAGTGGCCACGGCATTGGATGGTGCTGCCTGTGTCGTATGACACTTCAGTGTGGCAAGGCCATGCCCACGGCTGCACTTCTGCGCACTCTGCTTTGTAGGCATCGTCTGCGCCCCTGAACGGGCATGACGCGCACATCTTAGACCGGCGTTTCATCAAAGCGTTCGCTGGTTCGTCAACCACTGTCCCCGCCGCGATTTCAACTTCGGTCATGCGGTTTCTCCGAGGGCTGTGCGAAGTTCGATAATGCACCAAGCCTCTTCATCCTCATGATGGACAGCATTGGCATCGCTGCGGAAAAAGAAGCGAGTGGCTTCGCGCGGGTCATCAGTCCAAGTGCAATCGCCGTTGACCCACTTCCGCCATTTGGTGCGGTCGCCATTGCCGACGATATAGCCGCGCGTGTCCGTGTTCCGATCAGCCTCCCTCATCGCATCGGCCTTCGGGGTGGGGTGGGCGTAGAGGGGGGTTTCGGTCCAGCCCATCGTGTTCGGGACAAGGCGGTTCTTGAGCGGGGCTGTGGCCTCTTGCCCATCTTCGGCGTAATACATCCAAGCCACCACCTCCCCGCAGCGCTGTTCGGCTTGGTGGCGGTGGCGGGCGAAGGCTTGGACGCCGGTCGTCTTATCCCATTCGCCAGCCATGACGGCATCGCGGTATTTCGCGGGCAAAGTGTTCAGCGAGAGATATGCTTCACGGTCAGCGTCTGTCACGATCAACGCAGCCTGCGTCACTTCATCCTGCATGGGGTGGCTCCTTGGGGGTGTGTTCGCCGGTCCCGTCGCAATCAGGGCAGTCTGCAACCGCCTCGTCACCAACATCATCCGGCAAGGGATGTAGATAGCGGTTCCAGTCCGTGACTATTTCGCCGTTTCCGCAGCATCGCTCGCATAAAACCGGCTCGCACGTTCCACAGGTCTTATCCATGGCCAGGCCCCTTGGTCACGCGCGCATAGAGGCGCTCAAGTGGTCTGTTCACGTCAACGGCGGCACAACCCAGCGCCATCATGCACTTGCGTCCAATTTCTTCAGCGCGGCTCATGCGTGGCGGCAATGACTGGTGATCGAACTTCGCCAGCCATGCTTGCAACTTTGCCTGCATTTCGACTGCGCACGGTTCGCCTTCCCACCAGCCAATAACTTCGTAAGTGTGGCCATGCAGCCTGCCATCAGGGCCTGTGTGTGCGACTTGCAGGATTGCCCCGGCTCCGGTGAGCGCCTTAGTCATGTTGCGCAGGCCATGCGGCGGGGTTGGCAAAGGCCGCTAAAAGGTCATCAGCCATTTGCGGGTTTTCCGACCGAATGCTATTAGCGTAAGCGCGCAATGCAAAAGTGGCGTGAGGGTCGGCCCCACTGTAATCCAGAACGATATAGCGAGCGCCTTCACGGATTGGCTTGCCATCGCGGCGGGTTACGCAAAAGCGGTCTTCAAATCCGCCTGCCGTTGCTCTTGTCTTCATGCCGCTTCCCCATCAAACAATGTTGCGATCTGCCCGCGCTCAGCAATTGCACGGCGCATATGTGAATACCGGGCTATCCCGGTGCCATCGCAGGTGTCTGCGCCCATGGCCTCGAAATGGCTCCATCGGGCGGGATGGTTCACGCGCCCAATATGAACGTGCTTGCCGAGTATCTTGGCGGTCTTGACGATCTGCTCGACATGGCCGCTGCATTTCCAGTTGGTCGATCCGCCGATGAAAACGGCTGCGATCTGGTGCCATGGAATAGGCAGGTTTTCTTGCCCATCCTGACAGACAAGGGCGAGTTTCCAGCCTTCCATCATCGGCGCGAAGTAGTCGAACAGTTCGCGCGTCCGCTGCGCACTTTCCACAATGTCAGGCACGGCAACGAATAAGCAGTTATCCCGGTGGTGCGCTTCCCGCTTAAGCAGAGAAAGCAGGCCGGGAATGTCGAGCTGCTTGAACCCACCGTTGTCGATGGCCCATGGCCGATCAGGGTCGCGCAAGCGGTATCGGGTCAACGGGGTAAGCAACTGCCCAACCGGTGCGCCGATTTCTGCTTCGCAGGCGTTCAAGTCCTGCCCATTGTCAAGCAACGCCATCATGGCTGCCCTCCACAGGTCTTATCCATGGGGTGCCTCCGCCTTGGTGAGGATGGCGCGGATCATCGGGCGCGCTTCGTTCAGCTTGGTGATGTTCCAGCCAACGTCCAGAATGCGGCCATCGCCACCACGGATCATCGCCGCTTCCACAGCCCGCAAAGCCTCCACCAGATCGCTGTGGCTGGGGGTGCGGATGTTCAGCAAATCACGAAGCGCAGCGGCTTCCTCGCCGTTGACCAGATGAAAACCCTTGCCAAACTCCCGATCATTCACGCGACGGACGCACCACATGTCGTAGTAGCTGGCATCCCTGAAACATTCGTAAGGCAAAGGCGTATGCGCTACGGGGGGTGTGTTGTCGCTCATGGCTGGGGTTCCTGCGGTGGGGGTGGGAGGGGCATCCAGTGAGTGGGGTTCCATGTGTGTGCAGAATTGTGCTTTTCCTCGATCCAGACCCAACCGTAGTTGAGAGGTCCGTCACCGCGCGCCCATACCGCATATCCCGGCGATCCCTCGGGGTATCGACCCATTTTCGTCTCGCGAGCTCCGTATCCAAGGGACCATGCCAAGATAGGCGTCCCATCCCTCGGCGCACTCTCAATCGGCATCCAGCCATCGCTACCGGTATTGGTGGTCATGCGGGGTGATCCTGTGTGGGGGTGGGGGAAACATGCTTGGAAGCGCGATATCGCTCAAATCCCGCTACGGTTAGCCGCCACATCATACCGCCCGGTTCGATGCCGCGCTCATGGGCAAAGGCATCATCCAGCGCATCGTCGTCAACAGGGACGCACTCCGCCAAGCCTGCATCTTCACATTGTTCAAGGAATGAAGTCGGGTCTGTTATCAGTCGCCAATTTGCTTCTGTGTAGTCATCCCACATCGCTGCGAATTGGTCTTGAATGAACGGGCTCCCGCTTTCCCCCGACTGCCCCAAGCTACCGGTTTGTTTGTCGGTCATGCGGCACCGCCGATCTGGCCCGGTGCATCTCCGGTGAATCTCACCGAAATACCGGCAATGTTCCTCGCCCGTTCCGCTGAGCAAGAAACGCAAATGCACGGTTTTCTGCGCGTTACATGCTTAGCCGCTTCCTTCGGGAGGCAGGGGCCGGAGGTTCGAATCCTCTTTCCCCGACCAACGGCACCCTCGTAAACATGGGGGTTTTGCATCAATTCGCTACTCCAGCGATAAGTTTCAGGTCCGGTGTAAGTCCGGTGTGAAGCGGGGAAAAGGCCCCCGGTGCAAGGGCTTCGATCTCGGTAATCAGGTCAGTTGTCGCAGCCAGGGCGACACCAAGATTGGCCGGATCAAACAGGGCGTAGAGGTCGGACGTGCTGGCCTTGGCATGGCCCAACATGATCTCACCTTGGCGCCAACGCTCTTCTCCGATCTTGCGACGGCAGATCTGCGCAACACTGCGGCGGATCAGTTTCAGGCCGGTTTCGCGTTCACGTGGTAGCCCGAGTTCATCAAGCATTGCCTCGAATGCCTTGCGCACCGAATCGACCGTGACGAAAAAGCCGTCCGTGGCATCAAGCAGGCACGCGAATCGATCTGGCACCGGAACTGCCGGCCGATATTTCTTGGTCTGGCGGCGGCCACGCGGATTGAGCTGCAGCACTCGGGCATTCGATAACCACTGGTCGCGCTCCGGCTTGGTTGAAACATCGTGCGCGGCGTCGGGACGGCACCACGTCGCAACGCTGACCTGCAGGAACCGGAGCAGGTTTTGCCGGTGAAGCTTCTGCCGGTCGTGCATCTTGTCCGACCAGACTTCACCGTTCTGTGGGCGCGGGTCTGTGCAGTAGCGGAACATCGCGGCCAACTGCTTCACATCCGCGCGGAATGTCGGCGTCCGGCTGACCGTGGCGGCGGGCAATGCGGTGAACGCGGCCTTGAACGGTGTTTCGCGCCGGTTGTGGGCATAGTTGATTGCCGCGGCTAGACTGCGAACGCTGGCCTCTGTGGTGCCCGGCGCGCGCGGACGTTCTTTGCGGGCATGGACACCTTCGATCACTGGACGCTTTGCCGACCACGTGCGGAACGTCGCGATGGTGGTTTCGTCGATCTGGTCGCAGGTCATGGCGTTGCGGCCTGTCTCGTCGAGGAAGTCGAGGACATGGGCAAGGCGGGGACGAATCGCACCGATCGATGCCACCCCTTCCCTTGCCACCAGATAATCGGCGATGGCTTGCGTGACGAGGTGACCAGCGGCGGCGTCCATCGGTTTGCCGCACGTCGGACATACAGCCTGCCCGCGTTCCCGTTCGAGGTAGAGGCGATCTAGTGCCTCCTCTGCCCGCCGCATCTCGCTCGTGCCCGCGCTGCGGCTTCGGTTGCGTCGGGCAGCATCGTCATACCAGACGATTTGGAGGAAAGGGGTTCGGAGAGTTCCGTCTTTCCTTCGGTCCCATTCGAGGCGGTATTTCCCCCTTGAATAGAGCGGAGTGTTCTCTTCTGGCATTGGTCCCTCAGGGTCTTGGCGGCTTCACTGGCGAGAAGTTCGCCGATACCGAGTGTGTTGAGCAAATCGAGCTGGTCGGAGTCGAGGCGCAACCCCTTCCCCTTGGCGGTCTGGTTCAGCCAATGGCGGGCTAGGTCGGTTAGGTTGGTCATGCTGCCCTCACCTCCTGCGCTGCGATGATTTCGGGGAATTGGGCACGCACCAGCGCTTCGGCCAGTGGCGGGCAGACACTGTTGCCGCACTTGGCGACCTGGGCGGTTTTCGTGATCGGTTCGCCCCGGGCATCGCGGTCAATGATGTAATCGGCGGGGAAGCCCTGCGCGTTGAACAGTTCGCGCGGGGTGAGCATGCGCATGCCGATATCGACGATAACGTATTCTTCACCGCCGATTGTGACCGTCACCAGTCCGAAGCGGTCCTGCACGGTGACGGTGCCCAACGGGTTGTCGAGGCCGTGGCCGTCCTGTTCATTGCCATAGTATTTGATCAGGAAGGCGCGGACTTCGGCGGCGTGGGTGCCACCGGCGCTGATGGTGCCGAGCGGTTCGTCCACACCCATGGCGCTGGATTCGATGTGTGCATCGCTGGTGCCGCGCAGCTTGATCAGGTTTGACGTGACAAGGCGCTGCTGGCTGCCGGTGGTGGCGACGGTCGATAGTGGATCATCGGCAGCGCGGCCTGCCAGATTGGCGTTGTTTGGTCCGCCGTTGGCCTGTTCGATATGAGCGGTCACCACGGCGTGACGCGGTGCGCCTGCCATGACGGTGTGCAGCGGGGTTTCGGGATCGTAGCCTTTCCCGTTTTCGGCGAACTTCTGCATGAAGGCCATCACGGCGTGATGCTTCGTGCCGCCAGCCACGACGGTGCCGAGCGGCTTGTCCGCGTCCATTGCGCGCGGGGCCTGCCCTTCACGCTCGCCGTTGCCGATATGGACCAAGTGAGCCGCTGCGATGCAGTTCTGATCCTTGCTGTTGGCGCAGATGGTGTGGTGCGGTTCCTCGACCGAGCGGTTTGCGCCACCCTGCTGGGCATAGGTGATGATGGGAGCAAGAGCGGTCTCTACTGGGCCATCGCAACCTGCCGGTGCTTGTGCCTGTTCCGAGGTATCTGCCAGCCCTTCGCGGGTCCGTGCCAAATGCAGACGCTCAGTCGTTTCGGTGCTGCCGGGTTCCTGTCCTGTCAATTCAGGTCTGCCAGTAGAGGTCTTTTCAAGCTTCGCTTCCACCACGCCCAGCGGCGCACTGCCGCCCGGGCGCTTGATGAAGCTGTTGGCCGTCACTGTGGCCAGCGGTTCGGCCATGTCATGCCCGATCGCGCCGTTACGGAACTTGGTGATGTGCGGGACGATCAGGGCGCTGTCGCTCGTCTGAAGCACTGTGGGGAACGGATCCTCCGGGCCGTGGCACGGCTGGCCACGCCGTTTGCCGTTCTTGTCCACATCACCGTGGGCGGTGCGGGCAAAGTAGGGCGATACCAGCGCCATCTCGCCCCGTTTTGCGCCGGTCACTGTCGGCAAGGGCTGGTCAAGGCCATAGGAACGGCCAGCGCTGCCATGATGCGTCAGCGGCACAATGAACGGCGCCACAATGTAGGGTTGGGGGTTGTTCACCACGAACTTCATGATGCCGTGCGCGATGCGGCGCAGGGTCTTTTCGGCCAGCGGCTTCTTGCGTTCGAAGATCGACGGGCACGGGATGGACCAGTCGATGATTTCGGCGGCGCTGCGCCATGGCTTTAGCTTGCCTGCCAGCACATCGGGCGTTCCGGGTTTGCCGTGCGTCGGTGCGGGCCAGACGATGGGTTTGCCATCGCGGCGGGCGATCATGAAGAAGCGCTTGCGGATGGTGGGCGCGCCATAATCGCAGGCGCGCAGTTCCTTCCACTGGATCTTGTACCCGGCCTTGCGCAGTTCCTTTGTCCACTTGGCGAACGTCTCGCCCTGCCGTTCCTTGATCGGTTTGCCCTCTTCGCAGAGCGGACCCCAGGTGCGGAATTCCTCGACGTTTTCCAGCAGGATCACATCGGGCTGCACGCGCTGTGCCCACAGGACGACAACCCACGCCAGATCGCGGATAGACTTCTCGCGCGGCTTCCCACCCTTTGCCTTGCTGAAATGCTTGCAGTCCGGGCTGAACCACGCGAGCGAGACGTGGCGGATGCCGCTGGGATGGCTGCGCACCACCTCGACCGGATCGATCTGCCAGATGTTGCTATTCACGTGCACGGTGCCGGGGTGGTTGGCTTCGTGCATGCGGATGGCCTGATCATCGTGATTGATCGCGATATCGACCGCCGCGCCCAGCGCCGCCTCGATGCCCGTGGACGCGCCACCGCCGCCGGCGAAGCTATCGACGATCAGGCCAAGGCCGAGGGCGGTGGAGGTGAGCAGGGTCATCAATCGATGCCCAGCGCGTTCTTGTAGGTCTCAAGAACGGCTTCCATTTCGCGGCGATCATCGGGCTTCATCGCGCGCAGGCGGACGATCTGCTTCATGATTTTGGCATCATACCCGGCGGACTTGGCCTCGGAGTAAACGTCGCTGATATCGTCAGCGAGGCCCTTCTTTTCCTCTTCAAGGCGTTCGATGCGCTCGATAAGCAGGCGCAGGCGGTCGTCGGCAGATTCAGCCATCATGCATTCCTTTCAGTGATAGTAGCCTCAGCCCTCGCTCGAACCTGCTCCGATGCGCTGGTGTAGCGCACGCGGTGGCCACGCTCGGACGTGACAAAGCAGTTCGAGCGCAGGGCGTTGAGGCGGCGTTCGGCGCGTTCAAGGCTGCGTTGGTAGATGATGGTCGACGCCAGCAGCAGAACTGCCGACAGGGCGAAAAGGATAGTTGCGAGTTCCATGGTCACGCTGCCTCCGCTTGGTCGGTGGCGTCGTCAGCCGGTGCAGCCGCGCCGAATGGATCATCATCGGTGCGCGTGGCCTCTGCATCGGCGGTGGCGCAGATTTCCTGAATTTCCGGCATGATCGGGCGAACGATATTGCGGGCAAGCTTGCCCTCATCGCTCTGCCACCATGCCGTGAACGTCGCCGTGCCAGCTCGGGCCTTTTCGCGCGCGGTGTCCATGACTTCCTTCTGAGCCTGCGCCCCGCCTTGCCCCTTGGCCCATTCTGCCATGGCAGCGCCGGTTGCTTCGCTCATCGGCTTGCGCGGATCGAGCAGGTTCTTGAACTGGTCCGCGACCTTGATCTGCCACACCGGGCAGCCGGGCGCGGACGGGTCAAGAATGATCATCGCAGTCATTTCGAACATCAGGTCGCCATCGCTGGCCGGGTCCCATGGCACATCGTTGCGGCGCGTCTTGGTCAGGCGCGCGTTCTTGGCCTTGTCGCCGAAACCCTGTTGCATGACCGGCTTTGCGCGGGTGCAGATGATGATGTTCGTCTTGGCGCGCACGATACGGTCAATCAGGCGGCGGTAGCGCGGCTTGACCTCTGCCCATGCCAACTGGCTGTATTTCGCCGGATCGACGTTGTATTTGCCTTGTGCGCGGCGCTCCGCTTCCTGCACCAAGCGGTCAAGCACTTGCGCATGAAGGTCCAGCACACCGCCAACGCCTTCCCATGCGTGGCTGAAACTGTCGAAAATCAGCACCGGCATTTCGGCGGCTTCGGCGGCGTCAATGACTTCGATCCAGCGTTCCGGGCCAAAGCCGACCAGCTCGCCCGCTTCATTGATGGCCGTGAAATCGAAGTGCGCCATTTCGGGGAACGCCGCCTTGTAGTGCAGCGCGCGCTTGTTCTCTGTATCGACATAGCCAATCGGTGCGCCTTTGCGCCCGGTGATCATCTCTGCCATGCCGCGCGCGACACGCAGCGACGTGAACGTCTTGCCAGTGCCGGAGCCGCCGGAAATGCCAAGGGCGATGGTCAACGGATCGTGGATTTCGGAAACGGGAATGAACCTGATAGTCATTGGAATTGCTCCCTGTAGGTTTGAATGATTTGCGCGATTTTCGCCTCTGCGGCGGCGGCGGCTTCAAGAATGCCCGCCTGAATTTTGTCGTCCGGGTAGACGCGGATCACTGCCATCGGCAGTTTGTCTGAGAAGCTGACGAAATCGATCCAATCGAGATTCGCGACCAGCATTCCGGTCTGGTGCTGCATGACGAATTCGCCAGGTATCCCGCCCAGCAGCGCGTGTTCCACAACGGTTTGAACCTGATACTTCTGCTTGCGGGACTTGCATTCGATCCCAGCCCGGCGTCCGTTGACAAGTCCGTCCGGCGAATAGGCAAGCGTAAAGCCCCATTGGTCATTGGTGACCAAACCGACCTCTTCGACTGCGCCAAACCGTTCGGCATATCGGGCGCGGGCCTCGATTTCGTCATTCTGGCCACGGATCATGTCCATGCTTTGGAACATCGGCTCCACGAAATTGGTGATGCGCTGCGCCGCCAATTCGTAGAGGTGGCTTCGCGCCTTATCGTCGTCCTTCAGCACGTTCCAATCGCGCTGCTTGTAAGGTTCGCCGTTCTTCTTGACGCGCGTTTCCGGCTCCGGCGGCGGGCTGATGATCAGCTTCATTTCCGAAGCGCTCAGCAACCCACACCGCGCCTGCAACCACTCGTCACTGCCCTGCAGCAGGCTGTCGTGATACGTGATCGTCACAGCCCCCTCTCCCTACGCAACCGCAAGAACTCACGATCCTCGTCGCTCATGGGCAGCAGAGGCATGGCTTGGCGCATCGGGTGCGGGTTGACGCGGATCGGGCGCGCGGTGGGGTTGCGGGTTGTGCGGGGCGTCATCATCCATTCCCTTCAATTCGGAGTAGCCACCCAAAAGGCGGCGAAAAGCGCGATCACCGGTAGGCAAACCGCAAGCACAGATGCGAAGTGGCGCGCGTTGGCGTAGGGTTTAGCCATCACAGCCACTCCCTGTTCAGTTCAGCCCAGCGTGCCTCGCCCACCGACTTGCGGTGTTCGGCGGCAATGGCATCAAGGCGCGCGATGCAGGCGGTATCGACCTCGACGGTGATCATCGGCACCTGCAACGCAATATCGCCCAGATCCCGCCCAAACACCGTCTCGCCAGTTTCCAGATTGGACGCTACCCATGGGTCAAACGGCGCGTCGGTGTGGCGGATTTGCCAGCCTGTGGGGGTCATGCGCTTTCCCCTTTGGCGAGGGCGATGATTTCAGCGTGGCGCGCGCACATGTCGCAGAGCGGATCGAAGCATTCGCCTACCTGCTCCTCTAGCGCCTCCAGCAACGCCGGGGCGGCTGCTATCAGGCGGGCGTTGGCTTCGGCTTCGTGCTGCCCCTTGCCGTGCTTGTTCTGTGCGGTGGTTGCAGAGTTACGCAGCACGGCAGTGCAGATCAAAACGCCTTTGGCTGTGACCTTGCGTGACTTTGCCTTAGTGACTGCCCAAGGCCCCGGCGTATGCCCCGCGCTCACAGCACCACCTCGCCAAGTTCCATATCCGGCACCTCAACCACACAAGCGCGGGCTTCGTTGACCTGCTGGATTGCGTGGGCGATGGCTTCGGTGGCGGTGGCCGATGAAGCGCCGCCACAACGCCGGTCACCATTCATGAGGTAGTGCGCATAAGTCGTGAACCATGGCGCGCTGTCCGCTGGCATCGAAACACCCACTGAAAGCGCAGTCAGATCATGCTTGCGGCACAGGGCGATAAGGGCTTGGTCGATGTTCATGCATGTTCTCCATATGCAATCGCGTCCTCGATTTCCTGCAACAGGTCTTCGTAGGTCGCGGCGTGGACTTGCTGACCGGCGCAACAGACAAGCTGGCCGTCATCATATTCAGCGTCGAAGTCAGGGGACTGTGCGACCCAATCAAAGGCGCGCGAGGGGATCGGCGGCATGTCAAAGCAAATCTGCCAGCCTTTGTAGGTCCACTGGTCGCGGGTGGGTTCGGCGGGGGTGACAGGTTTTGTCGCATCAACCGTGCTAAGCGCAGGCTGGCGTAACAGGCGCATTTCCTCACGGCTCGGCGCTTGGTCGCTGCAAAATCCCGCGTCGATGAAAGCCTTAAGCGTCGTCTGCGGTGTGCGGGACCAGCCACGGCACCAGTTTTCGAGTTCGGATTTTGTCCATTGCTGGGTCACGCTGCGATCCTCCGATCTTCGGCGGCATCGCGCAGGTATTCGCCACGATCAGCGACCCATTCGGCAAAAGCCTGCTCACAGACGCCAGCGACGGCATCCTCGCAGCTTTCCCATTCCCAATCGGTGAGTTCACGGCCTTCGGTCAGGTCACGCGCTTCGGTGATTTCGAAGTCAGCGCCGTCGAAGGTGTAATCGATCGCGACCTCAATCTCGCGTTCCGTGTGGCCGCGTGTGAGGTAGGTCGTGGTGGTGAACACCGGGCGGATGGTTGCGGGGGCGTTCATGCGACTTCCCCTTGAAGCTTTTCCGCCTTGGCAAACGGCCTGCCAGTCGCAGCGCAAAGAGCCTGCAACGCCGCCTTGTGTTCATTCCAGAACTCAAGAGCGCCGCTATCCATGCGGGCGATCAGGCGGTCATCAAAACTCCACCAGCGTTCGATCGCGTGATATTCGCAACCAATCTGCATGCCCTGATCAGCAATCGTGATGGACCAACGCAGGCCGATGATGTGGATAGGTGTTTTTGACGCATTGCCGTAGACCCGCGCATTGCCGGATACCCACGCATCGCCGTAGACCCGCGCATTGCCGTAGACCCGCGCATTGCCGTAGACCTGCGCATCGCCGGAGACCCACGCATTGCCGTAGACCTGCGCATTGCCGTAGACCGAAAGGTTTTCCTCCTTTTCGATCCACCCACCAAGATCGCCGATTGCAACGCCAAGCGCTGGGATTTCAGCGACGGCGCGGATGCGGTAAAGAGTGCGGCCAAGCCATTGCTTGGTTTCGCCGGTTGCTTCGAACTTTGCGTTTTTGAAAGCGGGTTGCATCGGTCAAACTCCATGCCGCGATGTGCGGTGTTGGAGTCTGTGTACAGTCAGTGTGTACACTCTGCAAGCCCTAATTTACGCTAAATGCGTACACCTTGCACATTCTTCAGGCGCGACAAATGACCCGCCAATGGCGGGTGATTCGGGTTGGCAATGTGGTGAGTGGATTAGATCGCGGCCAAAGCCTTGCGCCCGCCCAAGCGACGATATCGGGCGTATTCGGATGCTAGACCCCGGCGGGTAAAGACGATCATCTGGCCGTAGTCGTAAAGCTTCTTCTTATCGACAAAGCCAGACACGCGCCCGACTTCCTGCTCCTGATCGATCATGCGCTGCGCACTGGCGATTCGGGCCTTCATTTCGCGAATACTCCGCTCGCTGGCCTGCAAATCCGTTAGCTTGGGTTGCGAGTCTTCCCACGCCTTCTGTTCGGCGGCGCGGTCCACTTTGGCTTTCACTGCTGCGTCGGTCCTAGCTTGCGCTGCGGCCTTTTCTTCAGCAGCTCGCACCTGCTCGTTGCGGATTTCGACGTCTTGCCGATGACTGAGGATTGCGGTCTGAACGCACGGATCAAGATAGTCCTTCGCCGTCGCCAGGCATTGCTCATCGAGATATGTTGGGCGGCCAAGCTTGTCGGTCCGGTATGTGAACCACGGGAACGCCGGCTGATCCATCGGCGGCGGATATTTTGGGTTCTCTCCAATGGGCTTTTGCCGTTTGAAAAGAGAGATCACCGTGTCAATTGGGTCGGTTGCCTGCGCTGCGGCCGGAGTAGCGACCATGCAAAGCAACGCCAGAAGTAGTGCGCACCTCACGAAAGCAATTCCGACCAAGGGATGACCCGATGCATCTTGAGCACCTCCTTGGTATCGACTCGGAATGTCAGGCGAGGATTAAACTGCTCTAGCTCGTAAAAGCTCGCGCTTTTGCGTACCAGTTTCTTGATCATGATCGTGCGAGCGCGTCCATCATGATCACCTTCGTCACAATCACCGTTCATTCGCAGGTAAACGACTGCATATTCACCGACGCTAGGTTGGCGCCGTGTTTCAACAAGGATTAGCGTACCATCTTCATAGGCCGGATCCATGGATGAGCCTTGCACGTAAAGCCCATATGCGTCTGCTCGACCGTCCAAGATAGTAGGCCGCTTGGCAAAACCGATCTGCTCGTCCTCGTAAAGACAAGTCTGTTCGACCGCCAATTCACCCGCCACTCTGTCCGCTCCCAACGCCGTTCCTAAAATCGGTATGTCCTGCTGCATCCGAACGTCGGAAGCGCCCTCGTACCTTACAGGAATGCCGTTGCTCTCGGGCATGCCGACAAGCGCAAAAACTTCCTTAGCTTCTATCGGAGGCTGTCCTCGCCCCACCAAGGCATCAGCCATGCGGCGCGCAACGTCGGGCTTCAGTTGGCCGTCAAAATCGGGCTCGATGTAGCGCTGCACTCCAGAGCCATGGGAATATCCAGCGGCTTGGGCAAACGCCCGCACCGACAGGCCCGCTCGCTCCATTAGAATGCGTAATTTTTCGCCAGTGGTCGCTGTATCTATCACCCCCACATTATCTGTCGATTGCCCTACACAATCCACGTTGACGGCTGTACACACTGACTGTACACAATCATGCGTATGGAACATCAAGCGATCATAGCCCGCCTTGGCGGCATACGCGCTCTGGCTCGCAAGCTGGGTCATCAACACCACACCACGGTGCAGGGATGGAATGAGCGCAACCAGATTCCGCTCGATCGGTGGTCTGAGATCATCACCGCGGCCGAGGGTGACGGCATACCGCTGTCTGCTTCCGACCTGATGCCCGCCAACCTCCGTCCGTCGGATTCGGAAGCCGCCTGATGACCGAAGCCCTGCAACTCCTCACCTACGCCATCGCCGTAATCGCATGGCTGTGCATCGCGCTGCCGACCATCGCCACGCCGGGTTGGCAGGATGATGAGGGCTTTCACGCTTTCGCGGACGGGTTTCTCAATTCGTTTCATAATGGAGGCATTTAACCCATGCCTCCGAAGCAAAAATATCTCTTTGATATTCCGCCATCTAGCAAAATTGCCGAGGCGGCGCGGTCCATCATCCTGTCGGTGAAGCGTGACCACGTGGTCACCAATGCGCAGATCGGCGCGCTGTTCGATGCCAGCGCAGACACGGTGCAGCGGCTTGAGGACATGGAAACCAAGAAGGTTCCGGCGTCCTTTATCACCGCTATCGGTGCCGCATTCGGAACCCAATACATCCAGCCTTACATGGCGCTGTTCGGGTGCCGGGCGGTTCCGCAGCACTGCGAGGAAGTGATCAACGCGGTTCCGGCAGTAGCGCTGTTCATGTCCAAGCTGGCCAGTGCATCGATCAACGGCGGCGCGCGGATGAACCATCAGGCGCTGGCCGATATCATGCCCAGCCTGCGCGATGTGGATGCCGTGGTTTCCAGCCTGCGGGCGATGGCGGCTGATCAGGGGATTGCGGCGTGAAGCGCGTCCCCGAAGGTCTGCACGACGAAATCTGCACGCTGTTCCGCGACGGCTTTTCGCATTCAGAAATCGGCTTGAAGTTTGGCTTCACCGAAAGCCAGATTGGCACCGTGCTGCACAAGCGCGGCCTGAAGCTGTCCCGCGAGGAATGCATCGAGCGGCAGCGGACAAGGGCGAAGAATGCGCTGCGCATTCGAACGCCCAAGCCGCGACTTTTGGACCCTGCGCGGCCCTACATGATCCGCGATTGCGTGGCTGCGGCTGCGGCGATCACTGGCCTGCCTTTTGAAACGCTGCTGTCAGGGCGGCGCAAGAAATACCACTGCCGGGTGCGCAACGCGATCTATCACCTCTGCGCGCCGTATTTTTCATACATGCAAATTGGCCGCGCGTTCGGTGGGCGTGATCATTCGACAGTCATTTACGGCTGTGACGTCGCCGCCGGCATGTTGGTGCAGTCGCAGGATTTCCGCGATCTGGTGGCGGCCATCGACCAGCGCGCGCGGGCCATTGTGGCCGAACGTGCGCAGAAAATTTCATCTCATATTGAAAGGTTGGCCGCGTAATGTCGAGCGTCAACAAGGTCATCGTCGTCGGCAACCTCGGGGCCGATCCTGAAATAAAGTCCTTCCAGAACGGCGGGCGTATCGCAAACCTGCGTGTCGCGACGTCCGAAAGCTGGAAGGACAAGAACACCGGCGAACGCAAAGAGCGCACGGAATGGCACACCGTTTCAATCCAAGGTGACGGGCTGGTCGGTGTGGCCGAACGCTTCCTGAAAAAGGGCAGCAAGGTCTATCTTGAAGGCCAACTGCGTACCCGCAAGTGGCAGGATCAATCCGGGGCCGACCGCTACAGCACCGAAATCGTTGTCGGGATGCGCGGGCAGATCGTCATGCTGGACGGCAAGCAGGACGGCGCGCGGTCGCAAGGCGGTGATGGTTCGCGCGGTCATGCTGCTGCTTCCGGCGGTGGCTGGGGCGGCGCTGCTTCTGATGATCTGGACGATGATATCCCGTTTGTGACTTGCGGGGGTGTGTGGTGATGCCCCTGCGCGCCTCTGAACATGCCATCGCGCGTTATATCGAGCGCGTCCAAGACCTCCCGCGCGACGAAGTGGTCGGCATCCTGACCGGCGCATCTTTCCGTGCCGCTGTCCGCATCGGTGCGCGTGTTGTGCGCTTCCCCGGGCGGGCGCGTGCCCTGATCGCATACGGCCGCAACAACGCGGTCGTCGTCACCGTCGTGCCTGAGCGCGGCATTCCGAAAACGCTGTGGCCCTACCGTTTGGGTGGGCCGGTTCCGATCCGGTGTTACCGGCAATGGGGGGACTGTTGATGAACCCGCTCCGGGCCGCCGATTGGGTCGAACGCAACCGTGTTGTCGCCGCCATTCAAGGGCCGCGCGCCGAAGTGCTGCGGACCGTTGCGGCGCTGCCGATGCGGCTGAACGACAATTCCAAAACAGGACAGAACGCCATGACGGACGTTTCCGCGAAAGAAGCGCGCTGGGCCGAACAGGATCGCATCGCGATGGCCATGCTCACCAAGGCCGCTGACATGGGTGATATGTGCCCGTCGAACTATGTGCTGGCGTTCGCATGCGGTGTTTCTGCGGCGAATGGTGCGTGCGTCATCATTGCGCGGCTTGAGCAACGCGGGCTGATCACGGTGCAGCGCAGTTCGCGCCTGCGCAAGGTCACCATTGTCGCAACCGGCAAATCGACCAACGAAGTGATTAACGTCGAGCGTGTTTATGGGCGCGGCAAGAAGGCAAAGACGCAAGTTTCGGTGGCGCAACGCATCGCTGATCTAGCAGATCGCGTTGCCGATGGCGCCACCATCCGCGCCGCTGCTGACGCCATGGGCATCGGGGAAAGCACGGCCCTTTCCTATTGGGCGCAGATCAAGCGCGACCTTGGTCCGCAAGCAGCATGACCCGCGAAGAACAACAGGCGGCGGCATGGGCGGTGAAGCTGCTTGACGGCTTTTTCGCGCTCACCGGCATGGACCCAAAGCCCGAGAACCGTGCACGGTTCGAGACGCTGCGTGGCATGGCTAAGGGGAGCCGGGGGTGATCCAGCTAAGGCCCTACCAGCAAGCCCTGATCGACGGTGGCCGCAACGCCTATCGCGATCGCGTCCGATCGGTGCTGTTCAATCTGCCCACCGGTGGCGGGAAGACGGTCACCGCTTCCACCATCGTTCACGGCGCGGCGCAAAAACAGAATGTGGTGTGGTGGTTGTGCCATCGGCGCGAATTGGTTGCGCAGGCCAGTCAGACCTTCCACGCGCTCGGCATTCCGCACGGCACTGTGCAGGCCGGTCACGTCTCGAACCCGCAAGCACTGGTGCAGGTCGGATCGATCCAGACCGTGGCGAAGCGTCTGCGTGAACTGCCCGAACCGGCGCTGATCGTGTTCGATGAATGCCACCACATCGGGGCCGCGTCTTGGTCTGATATCTTCAACGCATACCCGCGCGCCAAAGTGCTGGGCCTGACTGCAACACCGTGGCGCTTGGACGGGCAAGGTTTGGGCCGGTGGTTCGAGGTGATGATTGAAGGGCCCACCGTTGCCGAACTGATCGAAAATGGCAGCCTTTGCCGGTATCGCCTGTTCGCGCCTGCCACGCCCGATCTGTCTGGAGTAGGCACAACCGCTGGCGATTATCAGCGTGGCGCATTGGCCAAGGCGATGGATAAGCCGCAGATCGTGGGCGATGCGATTGGGCATTACCTGAAGCTGTGCCCCGGCAAGCGCGCGGTGGCTTTTGCTGCTGGTGTCGAAAACTCAAAGCATATTGTGGCGCAATTTATCGCCGCCGGCATTCGCGCTGAGCATGTCGATGGTGGCATGACCGCCGATGAACGTGACGCTGCGGTTGACCGGTTCCGGCGCGGTGAAACGCTGGTGCTGTCTAACGCAGACCTTTTCGGGGAGGGCTTTGACGTTCCGGCGATTGAGGCGGCGATCCTGTTGCGCCCTACCAAGTCGCTGAGCCTCTATCTGCAACAGGTCGGGCGCGCCCTTAGGCCGTGCGAGGGCAAGACTGAAGCCATCATTCTGGATCATGCTGGCAATTCGCTGATCCATGGCCTGCCCGATGATGTGCGCGAATGGAGCCTTGAGGACCGCGAAAAGAAGTCCCGCGCGGCTCCGTCCGAAGTGCCGATCAAGCAGTGTTCCGAATGCTTCTTTGTTTACCGGCCCGCGCCGAAATGTCCGCAGTGTGGGCATGTGGCTGAGGTCAAGGCGCGCGAGATTGAGGTGGTTGAGGGGACGCTGGCTGAGGTCCGCAAGGACGATCTGCGCAGCATCACCGTGCACACGCCGATGCGCGAAATTCAGACGCTGGAAGGCCTGCGCACTTTGGCGCGGCTTCGCGGATACAAGCGCGGTTGGGCAACGCACGTCTGGAATGAACGACTGCGGAAAGAAGGGGTGGCCGCATGACCTGGTCCCCGCAACAAGAGCGCGCGATTGCCGATGTTCAGGCATGGCTGAAAGACCCGCGCGGAAAGCAGGTGTTCCGTCTGTTTGGCTATGCTGGCACCGGCAAGACCACGCTGGCCAAAGAACTGGCCGCAACGGTCAATGGCACGGTGCTTTACGCCACGTTCACCGGCAAGGCTGCGCTGGTCCTGCGCAAGAAGGGCTGCGAGGGCGCATCGACGATTCACAGCCTGATCTACAAGGTCGATGTGAACGAGCGCACCGGTGAGGCAACGTTCAGCCTGAATTCCGAAAGCGACTTGTCCGACGCGAAACTGCTGATCGTGGACGAGGTGTCCATGGTGGGCGAGGAACTGGCGAAAGACCTGCTGACCTTCGGCAAGCGCATTCTGGTGCTGGGCGATCCGGCGCAGTTGCCGCCGGTCAACGATGAGGGCTTTTTCATCAACTGCGCGCCCGACGTGATGCTGACCGAAGTGCATCGCCAGGCGCAGGACAATCCGATCATCCGCATGAGCATGGATATTCGCGAGGGCAACCGCCTGAAGCTTGGAGCCTATGGCGACAGCCTTGTGACCACGCGCGCCGATATTGGCGGCGACCGGCTGCGCGAACTGGTCATTGGAGCCGATCAATTGCTGTGCGGCCTGAACCGCACCCGCATTTCCTACAACCGCCGTATTCGCGCGATCAAGGGCCTGCGCGGCAAGGTAGAGGAATGGCACCCGACCGCTGGCGACCGCCTGATTTGCCTGAAAAACAAGAAGGACAAGGCGCTTTTTAACGGCGGCATGTGGTCCACCGATGCTGTGGCTGACAAATTCGGTTGCCTGTCGATTGAAGTCACATCGCTGGATGAAGAGCGCGACCCGCTGACTGTGGAAGTTGCCGAGGAATTTTTCGTTGGCGCGGAACACAAGATCGAATGGCGCGAACGTCGCAAGTATGACGAGTTCACCTTTGGCTGGGCGATCACGTGCCACAAGTCGCAGGGCAGCCAGTGGAACGACGTTGTCATTTTTGATGAAAGCGGCGCGTTTCGCGATGCCCGGGCGAACTGGCTTTACACTGCTGTGACCCGTGCAGCCGAGAAAGTGACGGTGGTTCAATGACCCAGCGCCACACCGACCTCGTCCACGAAATCCGCCTGTTCATCAGCGAAATCGGCGGCTTTTCCGTCCCTGTCGATACTCCCGGCCTGCTCTACACCCGCGACGGACGCCCAGCCAAGTTCGGCACCAAGGGCGCGCTCGATATCGCGGCGACGGTAAAGGGCAAGTCGGTTTGGATCGACGCCAAAACCGGCTCCGACCGCCTGAAGCCTGAACAGGTCAAGTTCGCCAACGCGGTCAACCGGGCCGGGGGCATCGCATTCGCGGCCTATTCCACGGACGATGTGCGCGACCGCCTGACCATGGAGGGCCTGATTGATGGCAACTAGCCCTTACGACGCCGAAGTCATCGCTGCGGCCCATTTTATCGCAGCAATGCACGAAAACCCTATCGAGGCGATGGGCGCCGATGGCTGGAACTATTACCGGTCCTATCGGCGCGATATCGAGCGCGAGACACCGGCCAAGACGTGGTGGTATCTGCCGTTTGACCACGCGGCGATTGCGCGCGCACTCAGGATCGATCGCACTCAACCCGGCGCTACCTATGCGCTGGCACCGTTTCGCTACATGCGGGACGGCGCAAGGCACCTGATCCTTGCCGCTTACCCCTGCCCGCATGCCTTTGCGCCATGTGACCTCGATTGGCTAGGCATCGAAACCGTGATGGCTTGGGAGCCTGCCACCGGCAAGGTCGAAGTGCTGACGGATGACCGGCCGCAACTCGTCGGACGCCTGACCGAGGACGACAATACCGTTTTTGCAGATCCGCGCGCGTTCTTCACCGCATGGATGCGCGCTCGGGCTTGGTATGCGACCGCGAGGCAACAGGCGGCATACCAGACTTGGACCGCTGTTCCGCCGGAACTGGACGTGCTGCCCGGCGCGCTGATCATCGGCGATCCTGATGCGGTGCAGTGGCCCACCGCCACCATGCCGCGCCATATCCAGTGCGTCGGTATCGAACCCAAGCGCGTGAACCGCGCAATCCTGAAATCCGCCTGTTTGCCCATGTGCACCGGCTTTGACACCGCGAGGGCAGCATGATGAATGACTTCGTCGACCTGCAGGCTTGGAAGGGACGTCTGTCGTCGTCCAAGCAGGGCTACAAAAAAACCATCACGAATCTGATGATGTGCATCCGCGGCATTCGCGAGCTTGGGCCGCAGCTCAAGTTCAACGACTTGTCGGGCAACATCGAATGGGCTGGCCGTGAAATAAAGGACAGCGATTACGTCGATATTCGCATGCTGCTTGAGCGCAATGACTATGAGCCTAACGCAAAGGATGTTCCTGCCTGCGTCCTGCGCGCCGCAGAGGACAACCTTTACAACCCTGTCGTCGAATATCTGACGAGCCTGACATGGGATGGCAGGCCGCGCATTGAGCAGTGGCTTCCGGTGATTTTTGACGCGGACGACACCGAAATCAATCGCGCTTTTGGCAAGATGTTCCTGATTGCAGCCGTTGCGCGCGCGCTTGATCCGGGGTGCCAAGTCGACACCATGCTCATTATTGAGGGTGAGCAGGGCATTCGGAAATCGACCGCCGTTTCGGAGTTGTTTGGCCCGCAATTCGTCAACGGCTCGGTCGCAAAATTTACCGGCAACGACGTTGGTCATTCAATGCAGGGCGTGTGGGCCATCGATTTGGGCGAACTCACCGCGTTCAAAGGCGCGGGGATTCAGACGATCAAGAATTTCATCACGCTCCGCAGTGATATGTATCGCCCGCCATGGGGCCGGCATTACGTCAAAAGGCCCCGGCGCATTGTATTCGTCGGCTCAACCAATGAGGACAGCTACCTGATCGATGCCACCGGCGGTAGGCGCTTCTGGCCGTTCTATGCGCGCAAGGTCGATATTCCGAAGTTGAAGGAAAACCGTGATCAGCTTTGGGCTGAGGCGGTTCATGCTTTCAAAGCTGGGGAACAATGGTGGATCGACAAGGGATCGGCGCTTGATCAATTGGCGCAGAGGGTTCAATCTGATCGTTACAAGGAAGACGTCTGGGCACAAGCCATTGATACTTTCCTGAACTCGCCGGAAACCAAGCTTCGCGGCTGCGTTACCGCGAACGAAGTTTTGACCTATCTCTCCATTTCAGCCGACAGGAAAAACAGCGAAACCGAGGCCCGCGTTACCGATCACCTGCGCGTCAGGGGGTGGACGAAGACCAGATGCTTGCGGCATGGGGCCAATCTGAATTGGTGGTTCCCTCCTGGCACCGAGATTAACCCACGCATGGGGAGGCCTCGGAATGGATAAAGTTTCCACCTTTCCACCTAAGTTTCCAGCGTTTTCAGGGGTATGGAAACATTTTAAGGTTCTGATTTTCAAGCGAAAATCACGATATGTTTCCACCTTTCCAGCAAAATGCGGTTTCCCGCACGTGAGGGCTTTTGTGTCTTACGCGCGCGATTCTATTTTCCTTGGAAACCTAGAAAGAAATAAAGAAAAGGGCGGTTTTCTGCGGCTAAAAAGTTTCCACCCCCCCTTTTCGGGTTGGAAACATAGCTGGAAAGCTGGAAACTTTTGCAACGTTGGAGTCCTGCACCATGGAAATCGCCTACAGACCGCTTCTGGACGCCTTGGAGAAGGATGCCTTGTCAGGAGACAGGATGGCCGCAATTGCTTTCGGCATCATCGCTCTAGCCGCCGAACACAGGGAATTGCAGCGCAATCTCACGTTCGGGGATTGGAAGAATGGCTCTTCGCGTGTGCAGGGCGTCTTCGAGCGATTGGCGATGAACACCGCCGATATCGCAGAAGCGGTTGTGCACGTGTCGGATGCGATCAAGTCAATGCAGGACGACTGACCTCCCCGCGCCCCGTGACAGGAGGCGCGCATGTCTGAGGCCTACTACACCGGCCCCATAGACGCCGACCTGTCCAACCTCGATCCACGCGACACCGCTGCGTTCTGGGCCGAAGCTCTGACCCACAAGGCCACGGTGCGCGCGTCCATGCGTCAACGCTGGCCGGACTATCGCGGCAAGGTGCCTGATGCGCTGGCCCGCGACCTGATCAACGATATCGAAGCAAAGGGGGCGTCACATGCTTGAAGCCGCGATCATGCCGCGCAAAACGATCCACATCCGCAACCAGGTCGAAACGCTGCCTCTGTTCGCTTGGAGCATGCAGGCGCGTCGTGGTGGCCGTCCGCGCACCGGAACGCAGCCGACAAAGCACTGCCGCACCTGTGGCGTCCAGATCAGCCGCTACAGCCGTGGGCATTGCCGGGCCTGTGGTTACGTTGGCCTGAAGCGCAATTGCCCCGACGATTTCATGGCGGTGCTGCATCGGCTCGGCAGTCAGGGCGCGGCCAAGCACTTCAACGCCAGCCTTAGCACCGTGACCCGCTGGCGTCGTGAGGCTGGGATGGCGATGCATGAGCGGGCGCGGCGTGCCAGATCGGGCGGATTGCCGAAACCGCGCGGTATCATCTGCTCCGGCCTGTTGCAGCGCGACGTGACCCTGCCCGGCCAAGCTGCGGACTATCTGCGGCAATACGGGTCGGTGCATCGCTGTGACGAGAAGGGACGCCCGAACGCTAAGGGCCGGTTCTGGCGGCGCAACTTCTCGGTGCTGAGTGATGATGAGATTATGGCCCGTGCTGCGAGGCTGGGCTGGAAGGCGATGGAGGTTTAGATGGCGCTGACAGCGAAGCAGCAGATGTTCGTCCAAGAGTATCTTAAGGACCTGAATGGCACTCAGGCCGCCATACGGGCAGGCTACAGCGCGAAGACGGCAAATGAGCAGGCTTCACGACTGTTAGCCAATGTTAACGTCTCACAGGCCGTCTCAGAGGCAAAAGAAGAAAGGTCCGAAAAGACCAAGATCGACGCGCAATGGGTTCTGACCCGCCTTGCCAACGATGCGACGGCTGACCTTGCAGAGCTTTACGACGAGGCGGGCAATCTGAAGCCGATTCACGACTGGCCCATGGTATTCCGCACCGGCTTGGTGGCAGGCATCGAGGTTGAGGAATTGTTCGAGGGGCGCGGGGAGAACAGAGCGCCGATCGGTCGTGTCCGCAAGATCAAACTGCTTGATCGCACCAAGGTGGTTGAACTGGTCGGCAAGCATGTCGATGTGTCGGCCTTTAAGGAAGGGGGTGGCTCCACAGTCAACGTCAACATCTCCGCGCCCACCTACCGCGTCGTCGAAGAATGACCTCCGAAGTCATCGACATCTTTCCGGCCTATCGCGACTACCTGCAGCCCGCCCGCTTCAAGGTGGCATACGGTGGCCGTGGTAGCGCCAAGACGCGCACGTTCTGCACGATCCTGACCAGCAATGTGCTATACCATGGCTGGCGTGTGGTGTGCTTTCGCGAGATCATGGAAAGCATTGCGGACAGCGTGTATCAGGAGTTCGTCGCAGAGATCGAACGGCGCGGGCTCGATGATCATTTCGAAATCCTGAAAACCGAGATTAACTGCCGCACGTCCGGCGGCTGCATCAAATTCAGCGGCATCAAAGCCAACGCGACCCGCCTGAACACCCAGAAACTCAAAGGCTTTTCGAACTTCGACGCGGCATGGCTTGAGGAGGCAAATCCGGTATCGGCGGAGAGCTGGCGGGCGCTGATCCCGACAATGCGCAAAGAGGGTTCGGAGATATGGGTATCGTTCAACCCTGAAAATCCGCTTGAAGACACCTACCAGCGCTTTGTCGCGGATCCGATGTATCCGGCTGAAAAGGATGGCCGCGCCTATTGCATCGTCAAGAAGATCAACTTCACCGACAACCCGCGCTTTCCCCGCGAGTTGCGCGACGATGCCGAAATTATGCGGCAATCGGACCCAGAGCTTTACCGGCACGTCTATCTCGGCGAACCTGTGGCGGACAACGCGCTGTCGATCATTAAGCCGATGTGGATCGAAGCGGCAGTAGATTCGCACATCGCGATTCCGAACTTCCCGACCGGCGGCGGCAAGATCGGTGGATTTGACGTGTCCGGCGGTGTTGAAGGCGATGTTGCAGCACCAAAGACGCAGGACCCGAACGCGATGGCATGGCGCTATGGCTGCATCCTGTCCGGCCTTGAGGAATGGCACGACGACAACCCCAACGCAGCGGCGGCCCATGCCTATGCCTTGGCGCGGCGCGAACTGCTCGATACGCTGCACATCGACGATATCGGCGTCGGCGCATCGGTGCCGGGCGAATTGCGCAGGCTTGAGACAGAGGCGCGCAATCATGCTTCTGTGACCGGCATTGCGTTCCGGTCCTGTCGTTTCAATGGCTGGACTGCGTCGGAATCACCGGATCGGCCGGAGCGCGAATATCAGCCCGGAAAGACGCACGGCGACATGTTCGCCAACCTGAAGGCGCAAGGCTGGGGACTGCTTGCCGACCGGTTCCGCAACACCTGGCAGGCGCGCAATGGCCTGCCCTTTGACCGCAAGATGCTGATTGCAATCCCGTCCGGCCTACCCATGCGCGACAAACTGGCTGCGGAACTTGCCCAGCCACGTCGCGAAAGCATCAACGGACGCATGAAGGTGGAGAGCAAGAAGTCGCTCAAAAAGCGCGGCATTCCGTCGCACAACCTTGCCGACGCTGCTGTCATGGCGTTCTGGGAAGGGCGTGGCGGTCTGATCATCAACCCCGACGCCCTACGCGCCGCTTAATCCGGCCCACGCACGATACGCATCACTGCCTCGGCATCGCGCTCACCCACCGCCACCCGCACCGCTTCAACCTCGGCATCATCAAACCCAAGGCCACGCAACATCGCCTCCTGATCGGCCCAACTGGCGGTGGCTTCGAACGCGGCGATGAGCAAATCGTCAAGACTGAGCATCGGTGCACCGTAGCACATCGCAGAGGCGCGTAACATGGACCTTACACGTTCGGCCCAAGAGGTTTCATGTTCAACCGCATTCGAGCCGCATGGCGCGCGCTGTTCAGGTCCACCACTGCCATGCCGGTTCACGCCGAAGTCATGGCCCCTGAGCCGCGCCGTGGCATTTCCATGGCCGCGATCTGGGAAGCGGGTAGGCATAGCGGTTCTGAAGTCTACATGCCGGAACAGACCTTTGCGCGCGCTGAACCGATGCCCGGAACGCTACCCACTGGCATGGCGCTCGACAGCATGCCCGGCACTGCCGATATCAGCGCCTACGCCGCGCAACAGGCCTATCACGAGGGCTTGGGCTTCCTCGGCTACCCCTATCTCGCCGAACTCTCCCAGCGCGCTGAATACCGACACGTCGCATCGATCTGGGCGGAACACTGCACCCGCAAGTGGATCAAGATCAGCGGCGACGATGCCAAGGTGAAGGCCATTGAGGCCGAAATGCAGCGCCTTGCCGTGCGCGAACTGTTCCGTGAAGCGATCGAGAAGGAGTGCTTCTTCGGGCGTATCCAGATGTTCATGGATTTCGGTGACTACGACCGGCCCGTTGAATTGGCTGCACCGCTGGTCATGGACCCGCGCAAGATCAGCCAGAAGCGGCCCCTGAAGCGCTTGGCCGTGGTGGAGCCGATGTGGTCGTATCCCGGCCCCTACGATGCGCAAAACCCGCTAGCTCCGGACTTCTACAAGCCCGCGTCGTGGTACATGTCGGGGCGCATCGTGCACGCATCGCGGCTGCTGACCATGGTAGGTCGTCCGATGCCCAACATGCTGAAGCCGGCCTATGCGTTCGGCGGTGTGGCCCTGACGCAGATGTGCAAGCCCTACGTCGATAACTGGCTCAGGGCGCGGCAATCGGTGTCGGACCTGATCCATTCGTTTTCGGTCATGGTGCTGGCAACGGATATGGAATCCGTGTTGGCTGGTGGCGCTGCGGATCAACTCTTCAACCGCATCGATCTGTTTAACAAAACCCGCGACAATCGTAGCACCTTCTCAATCGACAAGAACAGCGAAGAGTTCAGCAACGTCTCCGCCCCTGTCGCTGGCCTCGACAAGCTCCAGGCGCAGGCATTGGAGCAAATCGCGTCCGTCTCCGGCATTCCACTGGTGATCCTGCTCGGCATCACGCCGTCCGGCCTCAACGCCAGCTCTGAGGGCGAAATCCGCGTCTTCTACGACAAGATCATGGCCTATCTCGAAAAGGTCTGCGGTCCCGAACTGCACAACCTGTTGCAGGTCATCCAACTTAGCCTGTTCGGCGACATTGACCCCAAGGTGACGTTCGAGTTCGAATCGCTCTGGGAAATGTCGGACGCGGACAAGGCGCTGATCCGCAAGACCGATGCTGAGGCTGATGGCGTTTACATCGACAAGGGCGTGATCGATCCCGATGAATCGCGCGCCCGTCTGAACGATGAGGTGGGCGGGATGTATGCCGGTGCGCTGTCTGGGCCTGCTCCGGGGGTGCCTGATGATGCGTTTGAGGACGAGCCGGAACCGACTGAGGCGGCGTAATGCTCACCCCCATCCGCCCCGCAGCCGCGATCCGCAACCGCTACGAAGCGCGCGTTCATGCCCTGCTCGACATCATGAGCGCGGACCTGATCAAGGCGATCAAGCGGCAATGGAACAGCGACGAACCTGAAACGGTGCTGCTTGGTGCCGACAAATCCGCATCGGCGGCGCTGGGCGAATTGATGGCGCGGCTCGGCAAGCACTGGCTGAGCCGGTTCGATGATCTGGCTGACAACATGGCGGATTACTTCGCGTCTGCGGTCAAGAAACGCTGCGACCTTACCCTTGCAGGCCAGTTACGCAAGGCAGGCTTCACGGTGCAGTTCAAGATGACCCCGGCGATGCGTGACGCCTATAACGCCGTGCGCGCCGAGAACGTCAGCCTGATCAAGTCCATCGGAAGCCAGCACCTCGACAAGGTGGAGCAACTGGTGATGCAATCGGTATCGCAGGGCCGCGATCTGGGCGCGCTGACCAAGGAATTGCAGCGACAGACCGGTGTATCGAAGCGGCGGGCGTCGTTCATCGCGCGTGACCAGAATAACAAAGCGACGGCGACGATGCGCAGTGTCCGCGAGCAAGAAGCGGGCATTACCGAAGGCATCTGGATGCACAGCGGCGGCGGCAAGGAGCCGCGACCGGAACACAAGTCCTTTTCCGGCAAGCGCTTCAAGCTTGGTGAGGGCCACGACTTCGGCGACGGCTTCGGAAAAGTGCTGCCCGGCCAAGCGATCAATTGCCGCTGCACCTGGCGTCCTGTCATCCCCGGCTTCGAGTGATCCGCCCCTCCCCCGTATCCTGACATTACGGAGGAGTAACCGATGCCATCTAGCCTCGTCACGCTGGTCAAGATCAACGTCAGCAACACCGGTTCCGGTGCGATCACGCTCGGCTCTGCGGCTGAAGGCTACAGGGGCCGTGAAGTCCTGACCAATGGCACCGTCTATTCCTATTCGATCCAACAAGGTTCGGCATGGGAGTTCGGGCGCGGTACCTATCTCTCGGAATCAGCGCAGCTCGTCCGGTCCGTGATCGATAGCAGCGATGGTGGCGCAGCGATCTCGTTGCGGCCCAATGCACAGGTATCGCTGACAGCGATTGCTGAAGACCTGATGCCGCAGACGCAGCTGACGGTAGGAATCCAAGCTGATCGTGAGGCTGCAGAGGCAGCGAAGGACCTTGCCGAGACTGCGGCCGGTACAGCGACGACCAAGGCCGGTGAGGCCGCTTCATCTGCCGCCTCCTCCCAAGAATGGGCAGAGGGCACAGAACCGGGCGGGCCGGGGACGAAGAGTGCGAAGGGGTGGGCGGATCGAGCTGAGGCGGCGGCGGAAAACTCTATCGCATCTATCGACGGCAACCGCCTGTCAAACGCCGTCGCCCTTATCTCGCAGGCTCGATCCTTTGACGCCAACAGCCTCACAATCCCAAGCCGCGACGGAAGGGCGGGAACAATGCTTGACCTCAATCCTGCTACACCCGCGTATATGCTTGGCGCGTTTAATGGTCCGTCTGGTTCGGCGCTGAAATGCGTTCGTGCAAGCAGTGGCGTTGCCATCGGTGGGGGCGCATCGCAGACGTTTACAGTAGACACACCCCGGATTATCGGCGGCAAGATTTTTCGTGATGTTGGCGGCACAAATATTGTTCCCGATCCAGCGGATTTTAGCGTTGCGGGATGGACTAAGACGAACCTTGACACACCAACGCTAATGACCGGACCGGGTGGCGCGAATGGTGCCTACCGGATGCTTGAAACGTCCGCGACGGGCAATCATCGCCTTATTCGGTCAATCACGGGATTGACGGCATTTAGCCAAGTGACGGTTTGTTTTCTGGTAAAGCCCGTTGGCCGCGATTTTGTCGAATATGGCTTTTTTAACGCCAACACCGCCAAGAATACTACGGCGCGCGTCAATCTGACTACAGGCGCTTTCGTTTCCGGCTATCCGGCGCAATCGGGCGGAGGGCAGACTGCGGTTAATGGCGGCACTCACGCCTACGGTGATGGCTGGTGGCTGCTTTGGATCACGACAACCTATTCACCTAATGAAACTGGCTTTCGCCCCTATGTCGGCACCATGTCAAATGGGACGACAACCAGCTTTGCGGGCGATACTTCAAAGGGCTTGGAGGTCGCGGGTATCTGGGCTGTGGCGGGGGTCGGCCTGCCTGTCAGCTTCTTGACCGGGACACGCGCTGCTGAAACACTGACAACCCCACTTGCACGTGGACCTTACATCGAGCAGGCCAGCGACGGTACTGTTACTTCGCTGTCAGCATTCCTGCTTTCGACTTCGGGCTATCGCGCTCTTGCGTTCCCGTCAAACGCGCCATGGGTCGCGCGCTACCAGCTTTACACGGCGGACGCTTACGATGCTTTTGACCGCGCTGATACCAGCCTTGGGAGCCTCGGAACTGCCAGTGACGGCGGGGCTTACACGCTGTTTAATGGGTATGTGTCTTCATATCCGCAGCCTACAGCAACGACTGGGCAAGTGGTTGGCGGTTGGGTCCGCAACGCCCCGGCCTCCGGTTCTCCCGGTGCGCTTTACGCGGTGCGTAATCTTGGCGGCGATGTAAAGTTCGCATCCATGCGGTTCAGGTTTGGCCCTGCTGTAAGCGGTGGCGGAACCTTGTCAAACATGGCCCTTGCCTTGCTGACATCTAGCGACATCGGCCGATTGGTCGAAGTTATGCCGGTTCATATTGTTATCAGCCGCAGTGGAACTTCTATCCAAAAGCGACTGATTAGCGGCGAGTTTGTGACTATCGGCTTTATTGGCACAAGGCTGTCGAATAACAATTCTGAGCACGTCGTCTCTTTTGCCATCCACGGCACAGCGATGCGGGTAACGCTGAACAATCAGAGTGTTATCGTTAATGACGCGGTTCTTGCCAATGCGGGCTGGAATATCTGCTGGGAAATTATTTCGACCAGCAACAACACGACTGATAACGCGCAGTTCAAGGACGCTTTTGCCACGCGCGCACTAGTCGGGGATGTGCCCACTTTCGTCGCTGCTGCACCTGTCGTGACAGACCCCGCGTTTGTTTCACCTTCCTCGCCGCCAACATACACTTCGGGCTGCACACTCTCGGTTTTGCCACAACCCGCATTGGTGAACAGTAACAGCGGCCCTGTGACGATCACGGCCTATCAATGGTATAGGAACGGGATGCTTATTAGTGGCGCTACGGCTGCAACGCATGTGACGACTGCGGGCACGGATGCGGGCGCGACGTTCTACTGCGCGATTACCTACACGAACAACACTGGTTCGACTGTCGGCAACAGCATCATAACCCCGGCTCTGGCATGACCCACCCCAAGCCATCCGCGAAGTCGGGTAAATGGTGCGTCTGGCGCGAGGGTGAAACTGTGAAGAGTGAAAGGATAGAGCATGGATCGTAACGCAAGAGCACGCCGAGGAAGTGGAAGGTCTGGCGCGAGGGGGACAAGGTTGAGCACGAAAGGACGGGAAGGTGGCTATCCTGAGATTACAACCTCAGGGGCCGACCGAATGACCACCCTCCTCCTAGCCATGGACCGCGCCACAGTCCGCCGCCGCGATGTCAACGGCTACATGCACGTCGAGGTTTCGAACATCTCGAAGGCGAACGTGTGCCCTTACTACGGTTCGGAGATCCCCGAATGGCAGACGCTCGGCCTCGAACCGGACAAGCTCTATCAGCTCTACCGCTGCCCTGATGAACTGGCGCGCGGTGCCGATACGTTCAACAACGTGCCCCTGCTTTCCCAGCATGTGCCGGTGATCCCTGAAGACGGCCTGCCCGAAGACCTGATCATCGGATCAACCGGCACAGACGCGATGTTCGATGGCATCTACTTGCGCAACAGTCTCGTGGTCTGGTCCGCGCTCTATCAGGAAGCAATCGAGGATGGCCGCCAGCGCGAACTCAGCTGCGGCTATCGGTATCGTGCCGACATGACCGCCGGGCAGACGCCAGAGGGTTTGCGTTACGACGGTGTAATGCGTGACATCATGGGCAACCACGTTGCGCTGGTGATCGAAGGGCGCGCGGGACCAGACGTTGTAGTCGGAGATGACGTTATGAAGCTCAAGTCGCGCACAGCGCTGATGATTTCCGGGGCTTTGCAGTCCCATATTCGCCCGCTGCTTGCCGCAGACGCCAAGGTCGATCTGGCCCCCGTGCTGATCGCGTGTGACGCGGCCAGCCTTGCAAAGGACGGTTCGGCCAAGAAGCTGGCTGACAAGGTCGCCGCGCTGGTGGCTCCGCATCTTGCCGCTGACAAGGCTCTGGACCCCAACGTCCTTGCCGCTGCCATCGGTGCTGTCACGCCCCTCGCGCTCGACGAAGACGTTTTCGGGCTTGATGAAGCTGACGACGACGACAAGCAGGCTGAGGACGAAGACCCTGAATCGGAAATGGCCGAGGACGAAGACGACGACAAGGATGACGTGAAGGGCATGGATGCCGCCGCCGTCCGCAAGCTCATCTCCGAAGCTGAACAGCGTGGAGCCCGTCGGGTCGCAGCGATGGATCAGGCCAAAGCCGATGTTGCGCCACTGGTCGGCGAAGTCGTCGGAATGGACAGCGCAGAGGCGATCTACCGTTTCGCGCTCGACAGCGTCGGTTTCGACAAGTCGGCCACGGAAAAGGCTCCGCTGGCCACGTTGCGCGCGATGGTTGCGCGTGAGGCTGATCGCACCAATTCCGCCTCAACCAAGATCACCTTCGATGCTGCCGCCGCCAAACGGGCGAACGACAGCTTCGCAGAACTCTACGGGAGCAAGTAAGTCATGGCCGGTTTCCAGACCTCCGTTGGCCTGAATCAGGCCTTTGCCGTCCCCGGCACGTTGCTTGTGGCATATCCCTACACCAGCGTTGCCGCGCTGCCGGGTGAACTGCTTGCCGGTTCGGCGGGCGTCACCATGGCGCGCTTTGCATGGGCGCACAACACGACCGGCGTCGTCTCAAACGGCAAGCCCAACCAACTGCTGTCCGCGCGCTGCGGTCTTGTGACGCGCGAAAGCGGCGTTGCCTCGATCACCGATTACCTCGGTGAAGCCAGCATGCTGATCGCGCCGGGCCGTGAAGTCACGCTTTACGACAGCGGCCATGTCATCATTGCATGCCCTGCCAGCGGCGCTGCTCCCGGCCAGAAGGTGTTTGCGTCCTACTTCGACGGCTCGTTCACGGTGGGCACTGCAGGCACTCCCACAACCTCGACGCTGTCGGTCACCACGACCAGCGGCTCAGCCACGATCAGCTTCACCGGTGGCAATCTTGCTCCTGGCATGCCGATCACGGGCACTGGCATTCCGGCAAGCTCGTTTGTCGCTACCGTCAATGCAGGCGCAGGCACGGCAACACTCGCCAACGCCGCTGGTGCAGCCGCGAACGCCACAGCCAGCGCCACCGTGACCGCAACCATCTCCGCATACGAAACTCGCTTCTTCGTGAAGACGGGCGGCGTGTCCGGCGAAGCCATCATCATTTCCGACAAGGGTTTCTGATATGCTGACCGCACGTCTCGCAGACCACCGCGCCCGCCTTGCTCAAGACGGCATCATCCTTGATGGTGTCCGCGAGTATCTCCCCGCTAATTGGCGCAACAAGAACAGCGGCACGTCCATTGCCATGGACGCTCAGCCCGCGCTGTTCACCGCGCCGAATGCTGGTGTGCCGTCGCTGTTCACCACTTACGTCGATCCTCGCACCATCAAGGTGGTCTATGCACCAACCGTGGCGGCCGAGTTCTACGGCGAAGAAAAAATCGGCGATTGGACCACGACCGAATTCAAGTTCCCGCTGACCGAACTGACTGGCCACGTGACCGCCTATGGCGACTTCAACGAGGGCGGCGATTCCAGCGCGAACGCCAACTGGGTCACGCGCCAGTCGCACTATTTCCAGACCCACACCAAGTGGGGCGAACGCGAACTGGCCATGTATGGCGAGGCGCGCGTTGACTGGGCTTCGCTGCAGTCGGAATCGTCGGCCAACACCATCGCGCGCGCGCAGAACGAATTCCAGTTCTTCGGCGTGGCTGGCCTGCGCTGCTACGGCGGCATGAACGACCCGGCACTGCCCGCTGCAATTTCGCCCACCACGAAAACTGCAGGCGGCCTGACTTGGGCTGTCGGCACGGTGATCGAAATCTACAACGACTTCGTGAAGATGTATACCGCGCTGCAGACCGCTCTGCCTGCGCTGGTCAACATGTCGAGCGAGCTTGATGTGGGCATTCCGAACACACTTGAGCCGTTCCTCGCCAAGACCAACGACTTCGGCAAGACGGTCAAGGAAATCATTCAGCAGTCGTTCCCGAACGTCCGCTTTGTGGTCATTCCGCAGTTCGTCACTGGTTCGGGCAACCTGATCCAGATGAAGCTGCGCTCGCTCAACGCGCTGCCTGTCACCATGGCGCAGTTCACGGAAAAGATGCGCATGCATCCTGTGATCACCATGGAATCGGGCTGGAAGCAGAAGCAGTCGGCGGGCACCGCTGGCACGACTATCCGCTATCCCATGGCCATTGTTCAGATGTTGGGAGCGTAAGACATGGCTGCTGCAAACACCGTTACCGTCTGTTCGAAACTGCCTTGGGATTTCGTCGCCGAAGCTGGCGGCAAGTCCGTCACTTTCGCTGGCGCCAAGGCAATCGACCCCATCGACGGCAAGTCTGCCTACCTGACGGCGGGTTACGGCCTGACGCCGGGTGTCGATGCCGAATGGTTCGACCTTTGGCAGAAGGAAGTCACGCCAGACTTTGGCCCGCTCAAGAACATGTCGATCTTCGCCGAAGCCACCCCCAAGGCCGCTGATGCTGCCAAGGAACTCGCCAAGTCCGTGAAGTCTGGCCTCGAACAGAAGACGGACAAGGAAGTCGGCGTAGAAGCGGCGAAGGAATAACCTCATGGCCGTAGCGGTGTTCAACTACGCCGCGTGGATTGCGAGGTATCCAGAGTTCACAGGGGCGGTCAGCGAAGAGCGGGCCGCCCTCTTCTTTGCCGAAGCTGGGCTCTATCTCGACAATACCGACGCTTCGATTGTGCAGGACGCGGCTTTGCGGCTCGTTCTGCTCAACATGCTCGTCGCCCACATCGCGGTGTTGGCGGGGGCACTGGAACCGGACGGCAAACCTTCCGGGCTGGTGGGGCGTGTGTCGTCGGCATCGGAGGGGGCGGTTTCGGTTTCGACCGATACCGGCCTGATGCCTGGCACTGCCGTCTGGTTCCAGCAGACCGCTTACGGCCTGTCGTTCTGGCAGGCGACCAAGCCCTATCGATCCGCGCGCTACGTCGCTGCTCCGCCTTACAACTTCGAACCGCGGGGGCGTTCGCTGTGGCAGAGGTGAAGGGCGGCGAAAGGCTGGAGCAAGCGCTGAGGCAGATCCGCGACAAGGTGCGCAAGGGTGCTGAAGTGCGCGTCGGCTTCCTAGAAAACGCGACCTATCCCGATGGCACCAAGGTTGCGACCGTGGCCGCGATCAACAATTTTGGTGCGCCCGCTGCTGGCATCCCTGCCCGCCCGTTCTTTTCGCAGATGATCGCGCGGGAATCGCCTAGTTGGGGTGAGAAGTTCGCCGAAGTGCTGATGCAGGACGACTACGACGCCGATGCAGCTCTCGAGCATATGGGTGACGACATCGCTGCGGAGTTGCGGCAGTCGATACTTGAATTTTCCGGAGCCCCTCTATCGCCGGTAACTCTACTGCTGCGAGCGCGCTTCCCAACGCGCGAAGGAATGACATTTGCCGATGTAATGCAGGCACGCCACGACGTAGCAACCGGTGACCACCTCAAAAAGGACGGCACCCTGAAAAAGAAGGATCAGACGCAAGCGACCAATCCCCTCGTCTGGTCGGGGAACATGCTGGCATTGGTGGATAGGGAGGTGAAATGATCCGCCTCCGCTCCATGGCCAACCGCCTGACATCCGGCGTCAACCCCAACGTGCCCGCCACGCTGCTGGTCAGCACTGGCTACACCACGAACACGGCGGGGCTTCAGGTGCCGACCTATGCCGCGCCGGAGACGGTCACGCTTCAGGTGCAGGCATTGACGCAAAAGGAATTGCAGCACCTCGACAAGCTCAACATCACGAACGGGCAGGCCGGTGTGTTCATCGATCGGCAGTTGAACAGCGCTGATCGCGCCACAGGCAGCGGCGGCGATATGTTCGAGTTTGCTAATTCGCCCAGTATTCCGGCCGATCTGCGCAGCTCAAAATGGCTGGTGGTGGCTTTGCTTGAAGGCTGGCCCGGTTCTGGCTGGTGCCGCGCCGCGATTACAAGGCAGATGCCGTGACGCCCTCTCTCACCCTGACCGATGCCTTCACGGCATTGCGGGCTTTCCTTGTCAGCATCCTGCCTGCACAGACTGAAATTGTGCAGGGGCAGACCAATCGTGTGCCGATGCCGCAGCGTGGTGATTTCGTCGTCATGACCCCGGTGCGCATCGAACAGATGGCCCAGACCGTGCATGCGCTGACACCACCGACCGCGCCCGCCCCAGCCCTTGGCACGGACGAAATTGCGCGGTCCATGGCGCTGCATATCCAGATCGATGTCTACGGCCCTGTGTCCGCAAACAACGCCACGGTGATCACCACATTGCTGCGCGACAGCTATGGCACCGAAGCATTCACCGGCACCGGGCTTAATCCGCTCTATGCCGAAGACCCGTTTCAAATGCCCCTTGTCGCGGGCGAACAGCAGTGGATTCAGCGCTGGACAATCCGCGCCGCGCTGCATGGCCACTTCGCCGTGACCGTGCCGCAGGGCTTTGCTGATACGCTGATTACAGAGTTGTCGGAGGTTTCTTCATGGTAGCCAGCATTCCCGCGTCGGCGATTGTCAGCGTTCAACCCGCCGTTATCGATGCCGGTGGTTCGGGCCTTGATCTTGTCGGCCTTTTCCTCACCGATTCAGCGCAGGCCCCTGTCGGCTCTGTGCTGTCGTTCGCCACCGCCGCCGATGTTTCCGCCTATTTCGGGCCGCTCAGCACGGAAGCGACACTGGCGGCCACGTATTTCGCTGGTTACGACGGCTCGCTGATCAAGCCCGCCAACCTGCTGATCAGCCGATACGCGACCGCCGATGCTGCGTCCTATCTGCGCGGTGGCAGTGTTGCCAGCCTCACCCTGACGCAGTTGCAGGCCCTCTCCGGCACACTGACGATCACGGTCAACGGTTCGGCCAAGACCAGCTCGTCAATCAATCTGAGCGCCGCCACGTCGTTCAGCAATGCCGCCACGATCATTGCGGCGGCCTTCACCACCCCCGGCTTCGTCGTCAGCTATGACAGCATTTCGGGCGGCTTCCTGTTCACCAACTCCACCGCTGGTGCAGCCTCCACGATTACTGTCGCAACCGGCACGCTGGCCGCCGGGCTGAAACTGACCACCGCAACCGGCGCGATCACGTCGCAGGGTGCTGATGCCTATGTCCCCGGTGTGGCGATGGCGGCGGTTATCGCGCTGACGCAGGACTTCGTGTCGTTCTCCACCACGTTCGAACCCACCGATGCCGATAAGCTGGCTTTCGCGGCATGGGTTGATGCACAGAACAGCCGCTATCTCTACGTGGGCTGGGACGACGACAGCGCGGCCACGGTCAACGGTGATACCACGTCATTCGGCTCCAAGGTGCGCGATGATGGCCTTGGCAGCGTTGCGCCGGTCTATGATCCGAACAATGGTGCCAGCGTTGCGGCCTTCCTGATGGGCGCGATTGCCTCAATTGACTTCAACGCCGAAAATGGCCGCGCCACGCTGGCATTCCGCACCGGTGCCGTCACGCCAGGTGTCTCGAACGCCACCATCGCGAACAACCTGCAGGCGAACGGTTACAACTACGTCGGGCGCTATGCCACGGCCAACGACCAGTTCGTGTTCCTCTACCCCGGCCAGTGCAGCGGCGATTTCGACTGGATCGATTCGTATGCTTGTCAGATATGGATGAACAACGCATTCCAGTTGGCACTGATGAATCTCCTGACGGGTTCGGGGTCGATCCCATACAATCAGGAAGGTTACGCCTTGATCGAAGCCAGCCTTCGCGGCGTGATCGATCAAGCGCTGTCGTTCGGTGCGATCCGGGCCGGGGTGGCGCTGTCTGCTCAGCAGATTGCCGAGGTCAACGCCGCTGCCGGTGGCGACATTGCGCAGGCATTGGAACAGCAGGGCTGGTTCGTGCAGGTCGGCGTTGCATCGGCAGAGGTGCGCACCGCCCGTGGTTCGCCGCCGATCAAGGTCTTCTACACCGATGGCCAGTCTGTGCAGCAGATCAACCTCACCAGCGTCAACGTCCAGTAAGGGGCAGGATAGATGGCCAACAACCGCACTCTCACCAGCGCCAACGCGATCCTGCTGCTTGGCGTAGACAGCCTCTTCCCTGCTGCCGTGCGCATTCAGGGTTTCAGCGCTGATGACATCA
>JBEQBV010000003.1:0-43093 GCA_041639635.1 Novosphingobium sp. | reverse complement strand
GCCGCAGATGCTGAAGCTGCCATGCGCACCACCGTCGATACCGCCCGACTGTCAGGCGCAAATCCCTTTCAAACCATCCTCGGTGCTGTCACCGCCTGACGACTCAGATGGGGACGTGGGTAGTTACACCGGGATCGTAAGGCTGAGCGAAAATCAAATGGCGGGCGGCGGCTATGGTCTGATTTTCTTCACCCCATCGCGTTCCTGAGAAGGATGATATTTTGGGAAAGCTCGATCAGTTCGGCTGCATGATCGCCAGTTCAAGCCCATTGGGATCGAGGAAGTGAAAGCGTCGGCCGCCCGGAAAGGCGAAGATCGGCTTGCTGATGGTCCCCCCTGCCTTCGCGACACTCGCTTGCGCCGCTTCAATGTCGTCCACCAACACCACCGGCAAGGGCATCCTCAGCGCTTCACTCATGTCCCCTTGTAACCCCAAGTCAACGTTGCCGGTCATGGTGCATGAGTAGCTGGGGCCGAAGTCGGTCAGTTCCCACCCGAACACGGCCGAATAGAAGGTCCGGGCCGCGCCAAGGTCGCGTGCGGGAAGCTCGATGAAGTTGATGCGTGGCATGAGTAATCTCCTATGCTCGCTTACGAGCGCGCTTGGCGGGAAGGCTGGAAACGCTGCGGATCACCCATGACCTAAGTTGGTCCGGCTCTGACAGCACGGGTTCGGGAACCACTACATAGGATTTGCTGACCGGCTGGTCGGGTTCGTAGCGGAGCGGAGCGGCTCCGGGCAGCGACAGCATCGCATCGTGCTCGCGGCCAGCGAACTTCAAGGCCAGTCCCACGTCCGAAAGGGACGCGAACGGTTTGCCATCCGCATAGGCGAAGAGTCCGCCGAACATGGGTTTAAACGTAACATCCAAATCTGGTGGAGCCGCGCCAGCCAAAATCGACTGCAATAGGGTGGGATCATGCGCCATGCGGGTTCCTCTCGTGTTGCGATCTTA
The DNA here is from genome assembly GCA_041639635.1 of Novosphingobium sp. GTDB lineage: Bacteria > Pseudomonadota > Alphaproteobacteria > Sphingomonadales > Sphingomonadaceae > Novosphingobium. The sequence goes on along the minus strand of JBEQBV010000003.1, from coordinate 42,137 downwards.
TAGCACGCCCTCCTGACATCTTGTGTCAGCATCGTGCAACTCGGCTGCAATCTGCTCGCGACAGCGCTGCAAAAGCACAGCCCTGCGCTCGGGATACCGAGCACCCACGTCAGCGGTGGCGATCCGATCCAAGTGGAAAGACCGAAACGCGCTTCGCAACTCGCACCAAGCCATTACGGCGCGCCCTTCTTCCATGAAGGCAAGCCCGATCGGCCACACCGTCCGCTCCGTCTCAACGCCGTTCACATCACGATAGGCTATGCGGACCTTCCGGCATCCCCGAACAGCATCGCGAAACACCTCGGTTCCGATCGTCTCCACCGGCTGCGGCAGAACGGCCCTCACGAACACACCGGGCGTCTCAGCGATCTCCTGAGCCCATCGTGGCAAAACCGCCTCGATCTTAGCCATCGCATCCACGGCGGCGCGGGCCATGCCGGGATCGGCGCGCTTCTCCACCCATTTCAGCCCAAGCAGCACAGCGTCGAGTTCATTGGTCCCGAATGTAAGCGGCGGCAAGAAGTAGCCGGGATCGAGGACGTAGCCGACACCGGGTTCTCCCCTGATCGGCACACCGCGAGCGATAAGGGCGGCCACATCGCGATAGAGCGTCCGCATGGAGACGCCGAGTTCACCTGCAAGCTCGGCCGCCGTGCTCGGCCTTCGCTCCCGGCGGAGAGCTTGAACAACATCAAAGAGGCGACCGGCGCGGGACATGCTGTCACTCTGCCGGATAAATCCGGTTCGGTCGATCCACGTTCCCACAAACGAGCGCGTATTGGGAAAGCGTCGACGACGATCACACTGACGCGCGCGGATCAGGTCCACTTTCCCAAAACTTGCTCCCAATTGTTAATTCCCAAAATGCCCCTTGGCCATGAAGAAACGGGAAACACTTAGTGTCAGAAATCACATGCAGGCGGCGACAACGGCCTGCTTGTCGGACATGGAGCGTCCAGATGAGAAAAGTGGCGGAGAGCCGTCGCCATTCTCTGTCCTTATCGCGGCTTCAGGTGCTAAGCCAGAATATGGGCATGGTTCAGGCAGCGGTTCGCGAGCTGACGGCATGTCTTCGTTAGTCGAACGGAGAAGGTCTTTTGAGAATCGGTCGTTTCGTGTTCGTGTGGCTAGCGCTCGCATTGGCTCTATTCCCGAATCCTGTCTTCGCTGAAACATTAGCGCGGACGGATGGCAGCGAGATCATATACCACCTCAAGGGCAGCGACGGCGAAGCGAAGCGAGGCCTGCTCTTGATGCTACAGGGTTCGGGGTGCGAGCCAGTGATCGAACGAGACTGGCTGAGATCGGAGCCAGCCGTGCTTGCTCCCGGCCGCGCGGTGCTCACTATCGAAAAATATGGGGTGAAAGATGGCCCACTGTCGCCTGGGGCCATCGAAGGGTGCTCGCCGGAATATTGGCGCAAGAACACCCTCTCGCAAAGAGTGATGGACGCCATGCAGGTCGTGGCGCAGCTGAGGCGTGATCGATGGTGGAACGGCGAGTTAATCATTTACGGCGGATCGGAAGGCGGAGCGGTGGCTGCCATGCTCGCGCCGCTGGTGCCGGAGGCAAAGGTGGTCGTCATCGTTTCGTCGGGCATTGGCGTACGGGTGGCCGACCTGATCCGCGCAGCCGTCCCGCCGCCAGTAGGTGCGCAAGTTCCGGCAATTGTAGCGGAAGCGAAAGCCAACCCGTCCGGAAACAGGCAGTTCGGCGGAGCAAGCTATAGCTGGTGGGCGGATGCAGCCGATGTGATTCCCGCTAGGGCGCTGCTCCAGTCGAACTTGCCCGTCTTGTTGGTGCAGGGCACGCGCGACTCATCTGCTCCGGTCGCCACAGCTCGGGCGACGCAAGACATGTTCATCGCTGCGGGCAAGCGCAACCTCACCTATCGCGAATATGAGGGCTACGACCACTTCATGAAGGATGAAGCTGGCCTTGATCATCACGGCGCGGTTTTGAGAATGATCGCGCACTGGATAGGCAGCAAGTAGAAAGGACTGCGGTCGGGCGCGCGCCTAGGGCTGCCGGTCGTCTGTCTGTGCGTTATTGTGATCGGTCAGCCTCTTCAAGAGCCGTCACCGGAAATCACATGGCGGGCGGCGGTTATCGCCTGATTGTCGGTCAATCGCAACCGCACAATGCATCAGGTTCCCGATGCTGATGCGCCCACGTCCGGTTTCGTGGTTCCCGTTGAAAACGGCTCAGACGGCGAAACGCTGACCTCTGCATCAGGAGGAAACAGCACCAGCCTTTGCTTTGGCATATCGAGAACTGTGGTGGTCGCCCCCAAAACGGCTAGCCCGAGCAATCCATCGTTTTTAATGCGGTCATAGCCCGCCCTGCTGGCGATCGGCATGTTCGGCACCACCATCCCTGCAATCTCGAAATCGCCCGTACCTATCTCCCCGGCGATATTGAGTCCATCAGCTCGTGTCGAATTGGACGCCTTGCCCGTCCGCATCGCTGGGGGAATTACCTGCTGCCAGACAGTGTCACGCAAGACGACCGTTCCGGTGCTGCCATAGTCGATCTTAAGATTGACCGGCTTTCCGTTGATCGCGGCCTTGATGACAAAACCGCGATCGAAAGGAATACTCTTTGGGGCAAGTTTGGGGAGCAGCGCTTGAGCGCCCTGAGCATCGACCGGTTTGTCAACGGTTTTCATGAAGCTCTTCGTTTGGACGCGCCCGGGCAGCCCCACGGCTATCCAGCCCTTCGATGGGTTTACTATGACAATGAAGGCTTTGAGTGCCTCGGCTCCTAAAATGCCCGCCACAGGCGTGCCTAAAGCTCGTGACATCGCTCCCAGGTCGGCAGCCACGAACTGCCCCTCGATTGTTAGCGCTTCACCGAGGCTGACCGATGCCTGCGTCAGCTTTGTAGGCAGCACTGACAAGCCAGTTTGCAATCCCACTCGACTTTCAGTGAGTTGCATCCCGTTGTCTTGAGCCCAAGTAGTATCAATCACACTCGCGTCGGTGCCGTTGTCGAATAGCAAGTTGACCTGCTTTCCTGCGATCATGGCTGGCAGAATGATCGCCCCTTTAACCCGCGTGATCGGGATCGTTGAAACGCTCTTCGCGAGCCGAACGTGAATTGTCCGCTTTATAGGCTCTACAGGGGTTGGCGCAGTGCCGGGATTATCTGTTGCCGCCAATCCCGCCGTGGGAAGCGAAAAAAGCAGAGAACACAAAACCGTTAGACGGATCATTCGACATGCTCCTGTTGGTTCTGTCATGATCGGGAAGTGTCAGGCCGGGGTCAAGAACCGGAGCTGCGCTAGCCCCTGTCAGCAATCACATCGGCGGCGGCTATGGCCTGTTTGTCAGTTATGGCTTTTTGAGGCTACCGCTGTCGCATGAAAACGCGACAAGACCTTCGATTCCGGCTCGTTGCAGGGCTTTATTTGGCTTGCTTCGGGATTGGCGCATTCAATCATGCACGCGACTTTCTGGCCTATGGCTGGCGGCCTTACAGTTGGGGACCAACGATCCTCGAAATATTCTGGACCTCGCTAATCTTTCTGGATTTGCTCGTTAACGCCCTGCTTCTTTCACGATTTAAGCGGTCTGGCCTGCTGTTGGCGGCAGTGATCATGATCGCCGATGTGATAGCAAATACTTACGCGCTGGTGGTCCTGAAAATTGCGGCGTTCGGGGTCGCCGTGCCGCTCCAAGCGACATTTCTAGGCTTCATACTTGGCTCAACTCCCTTCATTTGGCCTAGTAAAGCCCGCCAATCCGATCATTGGCGGTGAGGCGGACCACCTGTCGGCGATCACATCAAAATCGGTCATGAACCGCGCGTTTGTGCGCTGATGCCGTAAATCCCGCCACCGCGTGGCCCCGGCATCGCAGGCGCTGTCCGACAATCACTGTCGGATTGGCGAGGTGTCCGACAACAGCCGCCGAAGGGTTTTCCGTCAGGGGTGGCCTTGGTCCTTGAGCGCTTCTGGATTCTCGCGGCGCTGCAATTCGTTCTCGACCGCCTCGCGAATGAACAGGGCGAGCCTGCGGTTGCCGACAAGCGCCTCGATACGGTGGATCGTGTCGGTAGGTAGCCTGATCGTCGTCGGCTTCATTCCAAGTGGCGGGCGTCCCATCGGCTTGTCGCTATCGGGCACGGTCTCAATCTCCAAGTCAAACCCATTGACGCCACCGTTTATTTGAATATACGCCACCGTTTAATGATTAAACGATGGCGTATATTCGTATTGGCCCCGATTGTCGAAGGGCAATTGCGAAACCCGGCATCGCGAATCATGCGGGAGTGCCGGGACCGTTCCGTATCCGCCCGTCATATCCCGCCTCTCTGCGATGGATGCGGAACGGAGGTGCCTATGCTTGTCTCCAAATCCCGCCGCGCCCTCCTGCGCGGATTGACGATCGCGCCGGTCGCGGCATCGGTAATTGCTTCGCCCTGGGGCGGTGCGCTGGCGGCGCTCCACCAACGCTACGAGGATGAACCCGCGCGACTTGCACGAACGAAGGAAGGGCGAAGCATCAGCCGCTTCCGCTATCATAATGCGGAACGCTGGATGCTCGCGCTGGACTCGGATTTCCTCGCCGAACCGCGACGGGCAAAGGAGGCACTGCATCAGGCCGGGTTCGTATGTCAGCAAGCGTTATGCGCCTATTTGCTCGACATCGGCTTTGCCGATGCGTGGAACGCTCAGCACATCAAGCAGGACATCGCCAAGGCGCTGACCTACGCCAATGCGTGCGGCTTTGGTCATGACTGTCCCGATATGGCGCGGCTGGCGGCGGTTCTCTCGCCCTACTGGAAGTGGGGCTATCATTATGATGATTGGGAGGAAGATCGGCCCCGCACGGGCGGTTTCATCCCTGCGACGATCACGCCCCTTGTGCGTGCCTTGGTGGACCGCGTGCATGACGTGACCGGCCACTCGCGCCCGAAGGGTTGCCAACGTCGCCCGCAGGAGGCGCGGTCATGATGCTGCGCACCGACGCCGATCATCTGCCCGCGTCGATCCGGGATGAGCTTCTCCACATCGTCACGATCCTGTTCGAGACGTTCGAGGAAACGACCAAAGGCCGATGTTCCGAACATTTCCGGGCGGGCCGCATCCTCACCCTGATCCTGCATGGTCCCCATGCCGAGAAGGATTGGGAAGATGTCGCGCCGGGGGAAGCGTTCCGGTTGCTGGTCATCGTCAACTATTCCCGTCTCGCACGCAGCGAACGCGACTGGCGGCTAGTGCGCGATCGGCTCCGCCGCGCATGGGAGCATGGGGAGATCGCCCGCCCGGTACGATTGTCCGTGGAAAGCCTTGAGCGGGTCAACGGCGCTCTTGTCGAGGGCAATCCCTATTTCGTCACCATCGCCGACCGGGGCATTGCGCTCTATCAGATGGAAGGCTTGCGGCTGCAAGAGCCGCGCCACCTTCCCGCGCGGGAGCGAGGTATCCGGGGCGTTGCAGAGTTCATCCGGTGGCATCGGCGGGGAACGGATTTTCTGGCGGGAGCGGCTTTCTATCGCAACCGGGGCGACGCACCGATGTCGGCATTGATGCTGCATCAGGCGTGCGAGCATTTTTATCTGTGCGTGTTGCGCTCGATCAGCCTGCACTCCCCGCGCACCCATGCGCTGGATGAACTGCGGGAAGCAGCGGAAGCGCTGAACCCGCGTCTGTGTTCGGCATGGCCGCGAGACAGCCGGTTCGAGCGCCGCGCGTTCGGCTGCATTCGCCGTGCTTACGTCGAAGCACGCTATGGGCGATCCTACCGCATTTCGGACGAGGAACTGTCATGGGCGTTCGCGCGGGTGGAGATACTGGCGGACCGAGCGGCGTGCGCCGTCGCGGATCATCAGGCCTCGCTTACCGCAAGCCTGCCAGCGCCGATGCTTCCGCCGCCACCGGAGCCGACGAAAGCCATATCCCTTTTCCGGCCTGCTCGCTGTGCCGACATGCTGCAACGTGCATGGCGGATCGTGCGACGTGCTGCCCCATCATGGAGCCGCTGGAATCCGCTCATTCCGGTTCGCCGTTTCTGGCGGTCGGACAGGTTCAAGCGCTGGATTGACCATCTGCCCTTGGCGATGGTCGGCCTGTGCCTCTTCATGGCGGGCGCAGAGGCAACGCTATGGCAGATGAAGTCCGCGCAGGCCGTCAGTTCCAAACCCGCAGACCTGTCCGCCGTGCTGGACTTCGATGTGCGCGCGGACACCGTGCTTGGCGCGGTCATGGACGTTGCGCAGAGGGCTGGCTACCAGGTCAAGGCCAATGATGACATTTGGGCGGTGCGATGGACCGGAGCCTATCGCGCCAAGGCGACCACTTTCGATGCGCTGGCGGACATTCTCTATGGCTCCGGCCTGTGTCCTGCGATCCGGGAAGGCGTCATCACCGTGCGATACTGCGACAAGAGCCGCCCGCCCATCGTGGCGACGGTCGAGTATCATGCAGAGCCGGATGGCAGCGTGCGGTTGTCTGTTCCGCGCTAACCGCCGTCCTGTTCCGCCTCGAACGCCCGCTTGCCCTTACGCTTCCAGAGGGTCAGCGCGTTGGCCCGTTCTTCGCCGCGCAGCCTGTCAGCGATAGTGAGAAACGCGCCATAGAGGGTTGCGCGATCATCGTCAGTGAGATCGACCAGCCCCGCCTTGACGACGAGGCCGCCCAGTTCGATGAGGTGCCGTGTGCGTGTCCGGCGTGCAACGGCCCAGTCCCGCATGTCGGTGCGCGCCATTCGTGCCTCAAGTCGGTGCCGCGCCGCCGTCGAGCGGGAGAGTGCCGCTTTGATGGCCAGCAGGTCCGTCCGCAGGCTTGCCGCCCTTGCCGAGAAAGAAAGCCGCACCCGCCTTGCGCCAGCCCTCCTTGGTCGCGACGTCCCTCACCTTGGCGGCATGGAGCAACGCCCCGGCGAGTATGTCGGCGTCGAGCGTATCGGCACCCGTCGCCGTCACCAGTTCGCCGAGTTGCCTCACACGCCGCTCCTTGAGCGCCTTGGCCTTGTCGGCAAGGGCTTTCAGTTCCGAATCGAAGTCCTTGGGTTTGCGCATTGCAAAGTCTCCATTGAGTGACGATGGAGCCATGATAAGATGAACTCCCCGCAAGCGCAGTAGAGTCGCCGGGACAGCCTGACACCGCCTAGTCCCGTCCGAGAAATTTTCGAGAAGGGCGCGCTTATACGTCGTGCCGACGTGCGCTCAGGGTAGTAAATGGATGATCGTTATGGCGATATTCCATTTCTCCGTTCAGGTCATTGGCCGCGCGCAAGGGCGCAGCGCCGTCGCGGCAGCGGCTTACCGTGCGGCCGAGCGGCTGCACGACGATCGTCTCGATCGCGACCATGACTTCACGAACAAGGCAGGCGTCGTCCATTCGGAAATCTTCCTGCCCGAGGGCGCGCCCGAACGCTTCTCGGATCGCGCGACCCTCTGGAACGAGGTCGAGGCGACCGAGAAGCGCAAGGATGCGCAGCTAGCGCGCGAAGTCGAGTTCGCCATTCCCCGTGAGATGAACCAGCAGCAAGGCGTCGCGCTGGCACAGGATTTCGTGCGGGCCGAGTTTGTCGAGCGCGGCATGATCGCAGACCTCAACGTGCATTGGGACATCGGCGCGGACAAGTTGGCGAAGCCGCACGCCCACGTCATGCTCACCATGCGGGAGGCAGGCGAGGAAGGTTTCGGGCAGAAGGTCCGCGACTGGAACCGCACGGAGTTGGTGGAGCAGTGGCGCGAGCGTTGGGCCGATCACGTCAACGCCCGCCTTGCCGAACTCGACATAGACGCCCGCATAGATCACCGATCCTTGGAGGCGCAGGGGATCGACCTTGAGCCGCAAGACAAGATCGGCCCCGCCGCGTCGCGCATGGGGGAGCGCGGCCTTGAGTCGGAGCGCATCGAGGATCATCGCGCTATCGCCGAGCGCAATGGCGATCGGATCATCGCCGATCCTTCCTTGGCGCTCAATGCGATCACGCACCATCAGGCGACATTCACCACGCGCGACCTTGCCATGTTCGTCCACCGACACAGCGACGGCAAGGAGCAATATGACCGGGCGATGAGCGCCGTTCGCGCCTCGCCCGATTTGATCGCGCTGGGCAAGGACGGGCGCGGCGACGACAGGTTCACCAGCCGCGACATGATCGAGACCGAACAGCGGTTGCAGCGCGCGTCCGAACTGATGGCGGAGCGCGAGCGGCACCGCACGGACGAGAAAGCGCGCGAGGCGGCATTAGTCATCGCGGAGGGGCGCGGATTGCTGCTGTCTGGCGAGCAGCGCACGGCGTTCGAGCATGTGACCGGCGATCGGGATTTGAGCATCGTCGTTGGCTATGCCGGGACCGGCAAAAGCGCGATGCTGGGCGTTGCGCGGGAGGCGTGGGAGCGGTCGGGGTTCGAGGTGCGCGGCGTGGCGCTGTCGGGCATCGCGGCAGAGGGGCTGGAGAACGGCTCCGGTATTGCGTCGCGCACCATCGCTAGCATGGAATACGGCTGGGCCAACGGGCGGGATCTTCTCACTGCCCGCGATGTGCTGGTTATCGATGAGGCGGGCATGGTCGGCACGCGCCAGATGGATCGCGTGCTGTCCCATGCCGAAGTGGCGGGCGCGAAGGTCGTGCTTGTCGGCGACGCCGAGCAGTTGCAGGCAATCGAGGCAGGCGCGGCGTTCCGCACCATTCATGAACGGCATGGCGGCGTCGAGATCACCGAAATCCGCCGCCAGCATGAGGACTGGCAGCAGGACGCCACCCGCCAGCTTGCCACAGGCCGCACAGGCGACGCGATCCGGGCCTATGCCGATCATGGCATGATCCATGCCGCCGAGACGCGCGAGCAGGCGCGGAGCGAGCTTGTCGAGCGGTGGGACCGCGAGCGTATCGCCGCGCCGGATCAGACCCGCATTATCCTCACCCATACCAATGACGAGGTGCGCGAACTGAACGAAGCGGCGCGCGACCGGATGCGCGCGGCGGACGAACTTGGCGACGATGTATTGGTGAAAGCCGAGCGGGGCAATCGCATGTTCGCCAGCGGCGACCGTATCATGTTCCTTCGCAACGAGCGCGGGCTTGAGGTGAAGAACGGCACGCTAGGCACGGTCGAGCAGGTGAACCAGCACGGCATGACCGTCCGCACCGATGATGGGCGCAGCGTCGCGTTCGACATGAAGGATTATGCTCATGTAGATTACGGTTACGCCGCCACGATCCACAAGGCACAGGGCATGAGCGTGGGCCGCTCCCATATGCTCGCCACGCCGGGGATGGATCGGCACGGCTCCTATGTCGGCATGACGCGCCACCGCGACGGCATGGCGCTTCACTATGGGCGCGACGACTTCAAGGACGACTCCCGCCTTGTCCGCATCTTGTCGCGTGAACGCGCCAAGGACATGGCAAGCGACTACCGCCAAGCCGATCCCGTGAAGGACTATGCCGAGCGGCGCGGCATCAGGTTCGGCGAGCGCGTCGCGGAAATCGTCAGACCGATCGCAGAGAAGGCGCGCGGGATCTTCGACGGGCTGCGCCTCTCGCTGCCCGGTCAGGATCGCGTGCCATCGCCCGCGCCCGAACCCGGACGCGGCATGTTCGACGGTCTGGACCTTGGCCGCTTCGCTTCCGCGCCTGTTCACGATCCAGTCCAGCAGCAGCGCGAGCATGACCCGCAGCCAATGCGCGCAGGCGGCTTGCGTGGGGCGGTTGAGCGCTACGCCAAGGCGGTGGATGCGATCCGGCAGACCCGCGCGCAGGGCATCGACCCTATGCCCCACCAGCGCGAGGCGCTGGACAAGGCACGCGACGCCCTCGAAGCGATCCGGCCCGAAGGCTCGACCGACTTGAACAGCGCGTTCCGGGCCAGCCCGGAACTGGTCCGCGAAGCGGCGGACGGGTGCGGCCATGAGGCCGTGCGCGCGATGCAGGCGGAGGCGGAAATCCGCATCGATCCTTTCCAGCGGGCCGACAGGTTCGTGGCGGGCTGGCAGCAGTTGCAGCGCCAGCATCAGGAACTTGTGCGCGACGGCAATTTCCGCGCCGCCAAGACCACCGCGCAGCACATGGCCGACATGGCGAAAAGCCTTGAGCGCGATGCCCAGCTTGAATCCGTGCTGGGGCTGCGCAGCCGGGAGCTTGGCCTTGAGATCGGTCAGGACATGGGCCGCAGCATCGGCCGCGACCTCGCCGCATCCATCCCCTTCGATCATGGCCGCGACCTGAGCCGCGGCATGGAACGCTAGACCTAGGAGAAGAGCATATGGACGACCAATCCGTGTTGAACGGGCCGAAACCCCAGCCGCCGACCGGCACGGCGGCGGAGGCGTTTGCGCACCTGGCGGCGCGCGTGGAGGCGATGGAGCAGCGGCTTGATGGGCGCCTGGCGGTGATCGCCCGCGCTCTTGAGCATATCGCAGTCGAGAAGCAGAGTATCGAGATACCCGATTATAATCCGACGCTGGCCAAGATCAACGCTGCCTTGGCCGAGATCGTCAAGCATATGAAGGCGTTTGCGCAGTCCGAAGCACTCAACATGACCCCGGAGAGCATGGCGGAGCGGATAGCAGCGTCAGCGGAAGCGGCGCGGGAGACGGACAAGGCGACCATCAAACAGGCGCAGGGGCTTCTGCGCGAAGCCCATGCCGATCAGATGCGGGCCATTGGCGCGATCCGCACCAAGGATCAGCAATGGCGGCATATGCTCTACACCGGCGTAGGCACGGCGCTCGCGGTATCGCTCCTGTGGCTGCTCTATCCGGGATGGGCGGCGAGCCTAGCGCCTAATAGCTGGCACTGGCCCGAACGGCTCGCGACCCGCGCGATGGGCGAGCCGTCACCATGGGACGCGGGCATCCGCCTCATGCGCACCGAGAATCCGGACGGCTGGCAGGCGATCGTGAACGCCGCCGACATGCGAAAGGCCAACCGTGACGCCATCGCCGCGTGCGAGAGGGCGGCAGGAAAGGCCAAGGGGTCGGTCCGCTGCACGATCAGGATAATTCGACCAAATTAAACGGTCCTGTTTGCACAGAAGGTAGCACTTCGGAGATTCGGCGCGGTTCACTCACCTACCTCATTGCATACATTTATCACCCTCTAACGGCTATGACAGCTATCAAGTCAATTCCATTGACTCTCCCACCACGCACTTTGCCAAGCATGCACCGTGGTCATGTAGACGCTGATGTTGACAGGCACTCGCCAATATGGAAGCTTTTCAAGTAAATAAAAATAATGATTCCTTATCGGCCTCTCGTTAGAGGCGACACTCCCTCTAACGTCCCAGTGATCTACAAGATCCAATCAACAAACGCTGGAGGAAAGACAAAGAAAATCAGAATCAGAAAAATCAAGGAATTTTCACCTTAATTATGGGAGAATACATATGTCAGCATCAGAAGTCGCAAGATTTAATGCAGCAATGGACAATAATCCCGAAATCATTAAAGATTTTCCCCTAGGAGGAGATCTTTCTTCTCTTGCGCAAATTGCGAATGAACTAGGTTTTTCTGTAACAGAGCAAGATTTTCGTGAAGATTTAGAGAAATCTTTATCTGAAAATGAAATAACAACACTCGGATTATCTGAGCAAGAAGAAATCGCCGGTGCGGGATACGTTTACACTTCGTCTAATATTGTTTTGGGCACCAACGTTGCGGTGACTTCTACTGCCATTGGGCTTACACAGGTTGCTGTTGCGACGTTTGCTATTGTAGCTGTCGTATAGTCCTGACCGGCTCGTCTCTCGAATTTGACGGAGACGAGCCATTCGCAGGCACCCCCACGTGAACGTTGCCGTTTTTAGCGTGCTGCCGTGCATGGTGCATCTGATCACATCCCGAGCGTCCGAGGAAAAAGCCAAATGAATGTGAGCGTCAGCCCGTCAAGCTTCGCCACCGAAAACATATGGGCATCTTATTCACCAGAAGACCGGCATAAAATTGCGCGGATAAAACGCTTCGTAGAACGTTGGGCCGGCGATCAGGAATTTAGAGCAAGCCTAGGCGCGCCAGAAGTCTGGAAGACGGATGGACTTGAGGCCCAAAAGCGGCGGAATGTTGCAGCAAGCATAGGTTGTGATTTCGACCCAATCCGAATCCTTCCTATTATCACGACAGTTCGCCCACCCTTGGACGTATCAGCGGCGCCTTATAACGGGGACATGGAGCTGATATCGTTGTGGGTATCTCACATCAGGAAGCTGACTTCCCTTCGCCAAGCGATCTTGCACAATAGCTATTCCCACAAACACCCAGCATATAACCAATGGAAAACGAGACAAATCCGACGCGTCAGCTCTGAGATCGGGGATTTCAATGGAGGCATTGTGCATCCGCTGGTGGCGTTCGAGTTGTCCAAAGGCTGTTCAGTTGGCTGTTGGTTTTGCGGAATATCCGCAGAAAAATTTTCCGGTTATCGCGCATTTGACCACTCCACAGAAGATCTGTGGCGAGGGATGCTGCGAATACTGCACGCAAAATTCGACAATGCCTTGAAAAATAGTTTTTGTTACTGGGCAACAGATCCGATTGATAACCCAGACTATGCTAAATATATCGAGTCTTTTTACGACGAGATCAAAACCCTTCCGCAGACGACAACCGCTGCTCCACTTAAAAATATAACATTAACGAGGGATATCCTATCTCTTTTCAATATGCACGGGGAAATTGTAAATCGCTTTTCTATCACCACTGTCCGGAACTTACGTGCCATTCATGCCGAATTTACACCAGATGAACTCATCTCGGTCGAATTTGTGCTTCAAAACAAAGAATCCGTTCAAAACATGCAGGCGAGTGCTGGAAGGGCATTCGGAAAGAAGCGGCCTCATGGAGAATACAGTGCTTATAGAGGTACGATAGCGTGCGTCTCTGGTTTTCTAATTAGCTTAGTTGATCATACGATTAAACTCGTAACGCCTACGCATGCATCGGAGCAATGGCCAAATGGATACATTGTATTAGGCGAAGCTACGTTTTCCAATTTAGCGGATTTCCAATCCGCTATAGATCATTTGAGCGAGTCCTGGATGACCGGGAATTTAGGAGCCAATTCAAAAATCGCTTTCAGGTCGGATTTAAGGACGGAATTGAACGATGGCAAGTTGGTGCTTACCAACAGTTACGCCAGGCACAGTTTTGAATTTTCCGTCGAATTAGCGAACCTCTTTGCCGAAGAAGGGGCAACGCCAAAAAGCATGACGGATTATCTGATTGGTGGATATCGGATAGGAGTACCTAAATCTGCCCTTACAAAGGCCGTAATGGATCTATATCAATCGGGACTATTTGTCGAAGTAAAAGATTGAGCAATATTGTGCCTATAGGGATTGACTTAGTAAATTCCGCCGTTCTCGCTGTTAAGGATCGTTATCCTGATTACGCCTACATTGCGTTATTCGGTTCTAGAGCGCGAGAGGATCAGAATTCAAACTCAGATTTGGATTTGCTCGTTGCCACCAACGGCAAACGCGCTTCCGATATGCAACAGATCTCCAACTTAACTTACGGCGTTGATGTCGATATCTTTTCATTCGGCTGTGACAACATATCGCACGAGATACAGCGCGCGATAAATAAATTAAATCCTCAATTTCTTGATATAATATACGGATCGAAATTCGCAGCCGGTAATGTCGACCTATTGAATGACCACAAGTCCATATGTAGATCGTACAGATCTCATCCATCTATAGTAAAATATGCGCGCCTCATGTTGGTAAGTCGCATCCCAAGCTATAAAACTGCCGTTCATCGCATTGAATGTGCTAAAGATTTCTATGAATGTCAGATGATAGCTTTTAATTTGGTTTTTCAGTTGTCGAATGCAATTTTGTTGATCGCGACGGGATGGTTGGACTCTCCTAAGTGGCTACATCGTAAATTAGCCAGCCTCAAAATTGGGCCATATATACAGCTGCGTCAGGCGGCAGACCTGTTATTCAAAAATGACAATCCTAGTCCATTGATTAGCGCTGCCACAAAACTCATCGCCGAGATTGAGCGATGGATTAGTGAAGAAAGCAAATTCCTAAATCTAACTATCGATCTAAATGGATAGGCAAAAAAGTATGGTGAAAATTGATAGTAGACCGCAAACCATAACTTGGGTAACCGGTGCGCCGCGTAGCGGCACTCACTTGATAACTGCGCTGGCAAGCACAGGTGAACAAGTAAATCCTTTTGTACCTGAATTTCATGCTATGAATTCAGCCATTCTGTCATGGCTATCGACTGAGCGTGCCTTCGGGACACAAAAATACTTTTTTCACTCTGCCGATACCATGAAAAATATTTACCTAGATCATATCCGTTCATTAGTGGACTCGGCGTGGAAGTCTCTTGGTTCGCCCAGGCATCTATTATTGAAGCATTGCACTGTGACGCCATTCATTCCGAAATTGTTAAGCGCACTTCCTGAATGGAGGTACGTTGTAGTCATCCGCGACCCACGGGATGTCATTTCCTCCGAAGTGCGCGGATGGAAGCGTGAGAACGCCTCGGAAGCCATACCTGATGGGCTCATTGATCAACTGGCTAAGCAGTATCTGCAATATTATCGTCCCTTGATTGAAGTTGGATGTCTATCTGATTCGCGAGTGTGCGGGGTAAGTTATGAAGATATAGTCAACGGCCATCATGAAGATTTAGAGGAATTTTTGGGATATAAGATATTTCCGGACAATGTTTGGAAAAGTGAACTTTTTGAAATTGGAAAAGAGTATAAAAATACACGAGCTCATTCTGAATCTTGGGGAAAATCTGTGATAAGTACACGGATAGGCAGCCATATAGAGCATCTTTCATCTGATCAGTCCTCTTCTATAATTGCGAAAACTGGTTTGATATCTTCATTTTTCAGAGAGCAATTACGGGCTGAGAACGATAGAAGACATCGGCTTGCAACTAAATCCGAATTAGACACCGTTGCTGGACCGGGAGATTAATGATGCATTCTGTACGGATATTCGTAACAAATCTAGCCATAATGGTTTCGTCATGGTTCAAGCCTAGGCCGATTGGATACGGTATCACACCTACTGGTTGGCAAGGATGGGTACTAGCGCTGGCCCTAACGACGATCGCATTGACAGGTGCAATTTTTTTGACACGGTGATTTGCTGAGCCAAACTGCCATACGGCTATGCTTTCGCTATGAACTAGGGTTGGCCTCATGACGCGCTACGGAAGGGCATTTGTTGTACCGAATTGGATTCAACGTGAATGAAAATTCGCCTCGCAGGCTGTCCTGGCACAACCGTAATGATATCGAAGAGGGTCAGCGAAATCGCACTCGCCGACGCGATCCGCTTCAGGGCCAAGCTATCATTTCCGTACCTCGTTCATGGTATACAATCAGTTTCGCTATATTTTCCGTCCTTTCGGTATCGATTCTTTTGGTAGGAATGGCGGACTATCCCCACGTGGAAACCGTGTCAGGGGAAGTTACGCTTGACATTGGAGTTGCTGAGCTTCGGCCAACGAGAATCGGTGTAGTGTCCGAGATTTTGGTCAAGGACGGCAGTTCAGTTCGGGCCGGTCAACCCTTGTTGCGCGTGCGGGCTGCGGAGTACGTTTCTGATGCCACGACCGCACCAGATCGAATGCAGACCGCCTTGGATTCTAGGGGGCGTCACCTTCAGGATCAGAATGCCGCAATTATTGCAGCAGCATCAGCGGAGCAGTCCGTGCTTCAGTCCCAGATTGACGGTGCTAACAAGGAGCTTTCTACCCTAAAAAGTCAGATGGCGAGTCAACGCGAATTGGTAAGAGTAGCGAAAGCCAATTTAGATCGACTGCAGTTGCTCGCGAAACAGGGCTTTGTAAGCAATCGCAATATGGAAACTGGAGAAGCGCTCTATTTTTCCAGGCGTCAGCAGTCTTCCCAAATTGATCAGAACATTATCGCTAAACAAGCGCTAATCACTGCAAATACACGGGCAATTGCACAATCGCAGGCAAACACGAACGCTCAAGTGGCAGCGACTAATTCATATCGTTCCGAAATCGATCGGCAGTCTGCCTTGGTGGATTCAGAACAGGGCTATACGCTGGTTGCGCCTTTCGATGGGAAAATCACAGGCTTAACTGCGCGCGTGGGGCAACCTACTGCTGACCACTCATTAATGATGGTGATACCAAATGGCGCTCGGACGTGCGCGGAATTATATGTTCCCACTTCTGCCATAGGATTTTTGAAAATTGGTCAGAATGCGCGGCTAGCAATTGATGCCTTTCCATTTGCTGATTTCGGCACGATTGATGCTCAAATTGAAGATATTTCCAGCGCCACAATAACTAGAGCTATGCCTACTGGACAAACCACTGCCGTATATCTCGTCAAAGCATCCATCGCAAAGCCTTGGATAGCAGCGTTTGGGAGGCGGCAGCCTTTAATTCCGGGTATGCACCTGACTGCTCGTATCGTAACTCGTAATCAAAATCTAATACAGTGGCTTTTTGAGCCTCTTTACGCTGTGATAAATCGATGAATTATATATTCGGATACTCGGATAGCCGAACGCCTAAAGTTAAACTTATTCGACAAGCCGAGGTTGCGGAATGTGGGTTAGCTTGCCTAGCAATGGTCGCAAATTGCTACGGTGCCAACGTTGATCTTACCGCGCTGCGAATTCGCTTTAAGCCATCGGCGCGAGGATCTTCTTTAAAATCATTGATCATGATTGCCGACAAAATGCGCATGATCGCGAGAGCTGTTAAAGCGCCGATTCAACGGGTCGGATCGTTGAGTTTGCCATGCATTTTGCATTGGAGCGGCAATCATTACGTGGTTTTGGAAAAAGTCCGTAATGGCACGGCGTTAATTCATAACCCAGTTGGCCAGTCAAAATGGATGAGAATTGAAGAGATATCGGATTTTTTTGACGGCGTTGCTATCGAAGTTAGACCGTCTTCTGATTTTCTCCCCATAAACGCCAGATCTAATTTAAAGTTGTCACAGCTTTGTGGAAAAATATTCGGTTTCAAGACATCCATCCTGCATATTGTATTACTGAGCATAGTCATGCAAGTTTATGCACTTGCATCTCCGTATTACATGCAAATAGCTATGGATGACGTTATTCCATCCCTTGAAATCGATTTTTTAACTATTCTTGCTATCGGATTTGCTCTCTTCTGCTTCGTTAATGCAACTGCCACTTTAATGCGTTCTCTTATTATGACATCTTCCGGATCGTCTATAGGATTTGCTATAGCGAGTAATGTTGGACGTCGCTTGTTCAGATTGCCAATTTCTTGGTTTGGAAAGAGGCATGTCGGAGACATTTTGTCACGATTTCAGTCTGTCATTCCAATACGACAGTTTATGACACAAGGCGCACCAGGTGTGTTGATCGACGGTACATTGGCGCTCCTTATTTTATGCATTATGGCCTTCTACAGCCTATCTTTAACGGCGTTAGCCTTGTTAGCTTTTAGTGTATACGCATGTATTAGGATTGTCACCTTTAGTGCTCAACGCCATGCGCAAGAAGACCTAATTGTATCTACCGGCCGTGAGCAAACGAACCTAATTGAGACATTACGTGGCATTGTGACACTACGATTGTTCAATCGGGAGGCTGTGAGGCATTCAATATGGCAAAGCCGATTGGCGGATAGCACCAATGCGAATGCTCGATTATCGCAAATAGGTTCATTGCAAACAACATTAAACTCGCTTGTGTTTGGCCTAGAGAACATAATTTCGATTTGGCTATCAGTTAAACTATTGATAGGCGGTGGCTTCAGTATCGGAATGATATTTGCATTCATGGCGTACAAGCAGCAATTTATTCAGCGATCTGCTTCGCTTATAGATCAAGCTACTATGTTTAAAATGCTTGGACTTCATCTAGAGCGTATCTCTGACATCGCATTAGCGAGTGAGGATCGAAGCTTCGAGGGCGATAGAGAGGCTGTAGGAGGCATGCTCAATGGCCGACTTGAGCTCCGCAATGTCAGTTTTCGGTACAGCCCTACAGACCCCTTAATTCTAGATGATGTAAATCTAGTTATAGAGAAGGGTAGTAATATAGCTATAACGGGGCCATCTGGCGGAGGGAAATCGACCCTAGCCAAGATTATTCTTGGATTAATAGAGCCCGATAGTGGCGAGGTGTTAATAGACAACATCGCGATAAGAAAGTTCGGATATAGCAATTATCATGAACAGATTGCTGCCGTATTACAGGATGACAGCTTGTTTGCTGGTACAGTTATCGACAACATAGCATTTTTCGATGAACTTCCGGATTTCACTGGAATCGTAGCTGCGGCTAAAAGCGCAGCGATCCATGATGACATTGAGTCGATGCCGATGGGATATGAGACACTGATAGGTGATATGGGTTCGAGCCTGTCTGGCGGACAACGTCAGCGCCTATTAATTGCACGTGCCCTATATCGTGATCCAAAACTTTTGCTGATTGATGAGGGCACATCTCATCTTGATCCGTCACGCGAGCGGGCTGTTAACGATGCTGTTGCAGACCTTGGCATCACGCGAATTGTGATTGCTCACCGGCGGGAGACTCTCAGGGCTGCCCCGGTGGTCTACAGTTTGAGGGCAGGGAAGCTGGAAGACATTACTGGGCGGTTTGGCGGCGCGCAGCACTGAAGCGACGCAACACTGTGAAGCTGTTCACGTTAGGCAGGCATGGCTTTTAGAAGAAAGCAAACGGCATGATACCGATGATGATGATGATGATGATGCAGTTGGCTCAACCTTTCCCCGTCGCCGAAGGCGCTTCGAGAGAGGTTTACGTTGAAGCCCCAGGGCCTCTAGGTCCTCTCAAAGGGACGATGCTCGAACCAAGAGGCGGTGGAAAAACAGTCATTCTCATGATTCCTGGCTCTGGCCTTGTGGATCGAGACGGAAATAGCCCAACTGGGATGAAGGCTGCCACATTACGATTGCTGGCAGAAGCCCTAGCAAATAGAGGTATCTCTACCGTCCGAGTAGATAAAAGAGGAATGTTCGCCAGTTCGAGTGCGGTTCGCGATGCGAATTCGGTAAGTATTGAGGATTATGCGACGGATGTGAGATCCTGGATCGGTGCCATTCGCGAGAAAACTGGCGCAAATTGTATATGGGTCCTTGGGCATAGTGAAGGAGGCCTGGTAGCGCTCAAAGCAAGCCAACACAGAGATGGAATCTGCGGCCTCATCCTCGTATCGACGCCAGGAAAGAAAATTGGTGAGGTGCTACGTCACCAGATTGAATCCAACCCTGCTAACAAACCGATTCTTGATCAAGCGCTTGCAAGTCTCGCTACTTTGGAGCGCGGACAACATGTGGATGTGTCTACCTTACCACCGGCGCTTGGTCGCCTTTTTCACCCTTCGATACAAGATTTCCTAATTGATGAGATGAAAATCGATCCATCCGATTCGAATAAAAATTATGGAGGTTTAGAGCTTATCTTACATGGCGCGAATGACCTTCAAATCGATATGGAAAATGCTGAAATTTTGAACAAATCAAATCCAAAATCGAGGCTTATAATACTAAAAAATGCGAATCATGTTATTAAGGATGTACGTTTTGGTGATTTAAAAGGTAATATAGGCTCATATTCGGATCCTAGCCTACCGCTATCACCCGGTGTAGCCGAAAGCATTGCTGAATTTATACACAATGCGTCATAGGCAGGTTGTAAGGTGCGGCCATGCATTTCTACGTGCCTTAAACATCGCCGTCCCATCTTGACCACGATGATCCAACCTGATGGCCCACTAAATTTCTGTAGTAGGGTTCAAGCAGATCCAACTGATCCTGCTGGATAGATGGCTTATGAAAACGTCGATGAAGGCAAATGGTTAAGTTAATTCAATGCCTTGCCGGAAGTACCGAGTGCATAGGGTTAGATTGTGATCTCCAGCGAATTACAAAAAAGCGTTCCTGCGAACCCAAGACCACCGATATCGGTCGGCCACCTTCATGGAAACTCTCTGGCAGTCTAATGTCATTTCGGCCCATACAAATCCAATCGACAGATGGCATTTGTGATGGTATAGAAATCGTGCATCGTGCAAATGCTGATGTAAATTCAGTACCTTGTCACGGAGACTGAGTGACCGTAGGGGTCACCAACTTTGCAAGCTCAGCCTTGGTTGCTGAACGCGAAAGTTGAGTGAAGTTCGACTTCGCCGAGCGCACGGCACCATTACCACGCAACAGCTGTTATCGCGCGCTTTAACCGGTAGTGACGCTTTATGCTGATCTTCTGATCAGACTGACGCTACTGGCAATACTGGCAATCAAGGTTTTGCGCGCCACGGCATCAAAGCCAGATGCAGGCGCTTGCACTGATATTCTGATAGCGCTATCAAAAGATGAATTAGTGATCGGGGCCAACCGGACTCCGACGCACGAACATCAGGAGAGATGTCATGAATCAGACCTGCAAGGCATCGCCAACGCGCACGCTGCGTGGCTGGAAAAGGGCCATCGCAACCAGTGCTGCACTGATCATTATGCCACAAGCATCGTTGCGCGCGCAGGACGATGCGATGACGCCCATTGCCATCCCTGCACAGCCCGATGCGATTGTGCTGGGCACAGGGCCATTGCCGGGCGCGGTGAATCAGGAGGCCTGGCATTCGCAATACGGCAGCCATTTTGCCCGCAACGTAACAGTAGCAACCCTCACGCCTTTCCTGCCCGATCCCGCCAAGGCCACCGGCACTGCCGTGATCGTCGCGCCCGGAGGAGGGTTTCGCACCCTTTCGATGGAAAACGAGGGGTTTGACGTTGCCAAGGCGCTGGCAGCAAAAGGTGTGGCGGCCTTTGTGCTGAAGTACCGGCTGAACCAGACCCCTGCGACGATGCTTGCGTTCGAGCAATCGATGCGCGAGATGTTTTCGGCCACGGCGCGCGCGCAGCAGCCGCCAGTGCAAAGTGCGCAAGAGCGTATGGCCGCCCTCGCCCCACAACTGGCTGATTCGCGTGCTGCCTTCGACCTCATTCGAAAGCGCGCCGCCGAATGGCGCGTCGATCCTGAACGCATTGGCATGGTGGGATTTTCGGCAGGAGCCATGTTGACCCTGGCCACCGAACTCACGCAAAAGTCAGCCAACCCTGCGTTTATCGGGCTTGTCTATGGCCCGCTTTCCGCGGTGGAGGTTCAGGCTGATGCCCCGCCCATGTTCGTTGCATTGGCAGCAGACGATCCGTTCTTTGCCGCAGGAGGATTCGGCCTGATTGAGAGCTGGCAAAAGGCCAAACGGCCGGTGGAGTTCCACCTTTACGAGCAAGGCGGCCATGGATTTGGCATGTACCCGAAGACAACGACCAGCACGGGCTGGTTCGAAGGCTTTGCACGCTGGATGGAAATGCATGGTTGGCTGAAACCAGCGCGCTAAACGGTCGAACCGGACAGAATTTATATCCGATATGGATTTTTCTGGCAGAAATTCGCTATCTCCAAGAATTCAACGGGATAGCTGTTTAAGCCAGATTTGGGCAACCACTACTGACATCAAGGTCAACATACTGCATTTAAAATGAAATTGTAGAAAAGCGGGTATGGGAGCTCTAAACTTTCGTTAACCACTGAATTGGCGGATACTAGGGACTTTCCCTAAGCAGTTTATCTGTCGGTAACCATTGGGGCCGTAGTTCCCCGCTTCATGAACAAAGCCCGCACTCGCATCGCCCTTGCCTCCCTCGCTGCCACGACGGCACTTGGCGCGCATCACGCCCACGCCGCCGGAGTCAGCGCCGGAACTCTGATCCAGAACACTGCCTCGGCCAGCTATGGCACGGGCGGGACGACCACCACGGTGAATTCGAACACCGTATCGATCCGTGTGGACGAACTGCTGGACGTGGCCGTAAGCTCGCTCGATGCCGGAGCCGTCCCCCTCGCCGACAGCGCCGTCCTGACCTATCGGCTCGACAACACTGGCAACGGTGCCGAAGCCTTTTCGATCAATGTCACGCCCACTGTGAGCGGCAACGGGTTTGATGCCACGATCCAGACCATCGCGATCGATAGCAACGACAACGGTACGTACGAGCCGGGCGTCGATACGGTCATCACGAATGGCGCAGCGACGCCGGAACTGACCGCCGATGGCAGCACGCGCATCTTCGTGGTGGTGTCGCAGCCTTCGGGCACGACCGATGGCCTTGCCGGGCAAGTCCGCGTGACGGCACAGGCGCTGACTGGTGCAGGCACGCCGGGCACCAGCTTTGCCGGGCTTGGCCAGGGCGGCGGCGATGCCGTGGTTGGCGCAACAACCGCCAATGCAAATGCACTGGGCTCGTTGATCGCCAGCTCGGCAAGCGTGGCGCTGGCCAAGTCCTTCACCATCGTTGATCCCTTTGGCGGGTCCAAGCCAGTTCCCGGTGCTGTGGTAACCTTTACCATTGCCGCCACGGCGAGCGGCTCGGGCTCGGTCAACAACCTGCACATCATCGACGCCATTCCGGCAGGTACGACCTACGTCGCCAACTCGGTCGCGCTTGGGGGAACGGCCCTGACCGATGCGGCGGACAGTGATGCAGGCGTTGCATCAGCTTCGGGCATCGATGTCACCATCGGTACGCTGGCTGGCGGGGCCAGAAGCACGGTAACCTTCCAGACCACGATCAACTGATCTTTCGTCAGACGCTTGGAACACGGGAACAGGATATGATCAGGCTCATCTCGGCACTATTCGCGCTCACCCTCGCCACTGCGCCTGCGCTGGCGCAGCAGCAGCCCAGCGTCGTTCTTGAAGGCGATGTGAAACTGGAAAAGACAGTGGAGGCCAACGGCCGCACGCAGATCGTGATGGAAGACCCCAAGGTGGTCGTCCCCGGCGACAAGCTGCTGTTTTCCACCAAGTATGCCAACAAGGGCAACCAGCAGGTCGACAATTTCGTCGTCACCAACCCGGTGCCCCAGGCCGTGCGCGTAGCCGATGACAGCGCTGCAAAGCTGCAAGTGTCGGTTGATGGCGGCAAGGCCTATGGCTTGCTGTCCGCGCTGACGGTCAAGGATGCCAGCGGCGCACCCCGCCCTGCCCGGGCCGAAGACATCACCCATATTCGCTGGACCGTGCCTGCCATTGCTCCGGGGGGGAGCGGCACGGTCGAGTATCACGCCATCGTTCGCTGAATAGGCTGCGAAAAACCGCCCGGCCTGCTGGCGGCAATCAAAGCAGGTAACTTGAACAGGGATCGTAATCATGAAATGCACCAGCAGAATGCTGGGCGCTACCAGTGCGCTTGCACTGTTTGCGTTCGGCGCAACTACAGCGCACGCGGCAGGGACGACCGCAGGCGCCGAAATCACCAACACTGCCACCGTCAGCTTTCAGGTCGGCGGAATCTCCCAGAATACACAGACCGCTAGCGATACGCTGATCGTGGACCGCAAGATCAACCTGACAGTTGCCGAAGTCGGCAGCGCCACCACGGTGGTAACGCCAGGTTCGGTTTCGCAGGTGACCACGTTCACCGTGACCAACACCTCGAACGCCCCGCTCGACTTCGCCCTTGAAGGCCTGCAGCAGACCGGCGGCACGGCGGCCAATGGCGGCACGGATACCTTCAACGCCAACAACGTGCGCCTTTACGTCGACAGCAACAACAGCGGTTCCTACGAAGAAGGCACCGACGCGCTGGTGACCTACCTCGATCAGGTTGCTGCCGACGCTGTGCGCCGCGTATTCGTGGTGTCCGATATTCCGCTCGGCCTCGCCAATGGCGCAGTCGCGGGTGTATCGCTGCGTGCAACCGCCCGTGAAACTGGTGCAGCCAACGCGCTGGGCGATGCCCTGACCCAGACCACCGGCGGCAACACTGCAGGCATGGACACGGTGTTTGCTGATACCGTTGCAGGTCCTGACGATGGCATCCGCGATGCCGCGCAGTCGGCGCGTGATGACTATACCGTCGCCACCGCAATGCTGACGGTCGTCAAGACCAGCCGCATCGTTTCTGATCCGGTGAACCTTACCGTCAATCCGAAGATGATCCCCGGCGCGGTCATCGAATACTGCATCGCAGTCTCGAACGCAGCCGGAGCTTCGCCTGCATCCTCGATCGGCATCAACGACCCTCTGCCCACGACCGTCACTTATGAACCATCGTTCGGTGTGAAGGTGGATGGCACGGTTTCTGGCGGCGTCTGCCTTGCCGATGGTGCAATCGCAGGCTCCGAAGCGTCGGGCACGGTTACCGGCACGATCCCCAGCCTTGCTGGCGGCGCGACCCGTACCGTTCTGTTTCACGCTACGATCAACTGAAGCGCACGCCGGCCTTGCTCTTGTGGCAAGGCCGGCACGCCCAGACAGCCATGTTTGCCTTCACCCCATCCTTCATCAAGCACTGGCTTTCAGGCCTGATGGCGGCGATGTTGCTGATGGTTCCTGCCGCAGTCGCTGCGCAGGGAACCATCACCAACACCGCAACGGCAAAGTGGACCGACCGCGGCCAGGCCGGGACGGCTACGTCCAATACCGTATCGTTCCAGGTCGAATCCTCCAGCGTTGCCCTGCAAACGCTGCGATACCTTCCCGATGGCACAAGCGCATTCTCGCTTGCCATGCCCACTTGCGGCCAGCGCAGCATGTCAGCATCGGGCTCGCAGACAGCGCTTTCGTTGAACGGAACACTGCTGCCTGCAAACACCTTCCGCATCGGCGAACTGCTCTACGTGCGCATTTCCGCACCTTTGGCCAATCGTACTGCCACTGCGATCGATCAGCTTCAGATCAAGACCACGACATCTTCGGGTGACGAGGAACTGATCACTGTGGCCGAAACCGGTGCGAACACCGGGGAATTCATCGCGGTGATCGCAACCACAGCGACCCCGCCCAGCCCGACGCAGCGCGATTGCCAGTTGAGCGTGCACGCCGGAGATTCGATCACCATCGAAATCGCCGACAGTCGCCTGCAGCTCAATGCCCTGCCCGTCGGCAACGTGCAGGTTCTGGCAGATCCTTATGGCCTGGTCTTTGACAGCCGCGATGGCACCCCCATCGATGGCGTGACGATCACACTGATCAACGTTGCCACCGGCCAGCCCGCTCAGGTTTTTGGCGACGATGGCATCACCGGCTGGCCATCCACCGTGGTGACCGGCCAGCCGGTTACCGATGCCGCAGGCACCGTGCACCCAATGCCGGTTGGCGAATATCGCTTCCCTCTGGCTGCCCTTGGCACCTATCGCCTGCGCGTGGAGACACCGGCTGGCTATACCGTGCCTTCGACCGTGCCCGTTGATGCCCTGCGCACGATCCGTCGCCCGGAAGGCAATCTGGTAGAACTGAGCGACGCATCGTTCGGTGGCAATGTCACACTGACTTCGCCCACACCCGTGCGCGTTGACATTCCGGTAGATTCGCCCGTCATTTCGGCCAACCTCACCAAGACCGCCTCGCGCGAAAGCATCAATCCCGGCGATCCGGTGATCTTCACCGTGCTGGCCAGCAATCCTGATTCCCGCCGCGCGCTGACGGCAGTGACGCTGCAGGACACGCCTTCACGCTGGCTTCGCTTCGTGCCGAAATCGGTGCGTATCGATGGCCAGGACGTAGGCACAGCCGCCAGCTTCACCGCCGACGGTCGCCAGCTGACCATCACACTTGGCCGGATTGCCCCGGGTCAGACCGTCAAGGTCACTTATGCGATGACGGCGCGCCCTGATGCTCCTGCAGGCGATGTGCTGAACCTGGTGCAACTGTCCGACAGCCGTGGCCAGAACGTGAAGGCGCAGGCCCGGGTGCGGATCGAGGACGAAATTCTGGCCAGCCGGATGACGCTGATCGGCCGGGTCACCGCTGGCGATTGCAGCGTGCGTGACGGCCGCGTCGGCATCCCCGGTGTGCGTGTGATGCTCGAAGATGGCAGCTTTGCCATGACCGATGCCGAAGGCCGCTATCACTTTGAAGGCGTGGTGCCCGGAACCCATGTGGTTCAGGTGGCCGAACAGACCCTGCCCGCAGGCGGGCGCTTCATCGATTGCGTCAATTCCACCCGCAGCGCCGGAAGCGCCACATCGCGCTTCATCACGGGGCAAGGCGGAACGCTGGCTGTGGCAGATTTCAGTGCCGTATTAAGGCCAGATACGAAGATTGCGCCGCAACCATCTGCTGAAAAAGGTAATTCTGCAGATAAACTCAAGGCGGAAGACAGTGAAAAGCCTGCTGCCGTGCGCGAAGCAGAACTGGAGGACCGCAAGGCTGCCGGAGCCGATACCAACTGGCTGGCGATGGGTGATGGCCCGACGGACTTCCTCTTCCCGCAAGTGGACCACAACCCGCGATCGCCCACAATCCGCGTCGCCATCCGCCACCGCAAGGGTGAGAAGGTAGACCTCGCCATCAATGGCAAGCCCGTCGATCCCATTGCTTTCGATGGCGAAAGCGCCTCACCGCAGGGCTATGCCGTCAGCGTATGGCGCGGCATTCCGCTTGCTGGCGAAACGTCAGCGCTCACTGCCGTTGTGCGCTCGGCCGATGGCCGCGAAACGGCACGGTTGAAGCGCGATGTCCACTTCGTGCAAGTTCCGGCGCGCGTGACCCTGATCAAGGAAAAGTCGCGCCTGATTGCCGATGGCACGACCCGCCCGATGCTGGCGCTGCGCGTGACCGATCGCAATGGCCGCCCGGTCCATGCCGGGATCACTGGCGAATTCACGCTGAACCAGCCCTATGAAAGCGCGCTGGCCATCGATGCCATGCAAGCGCGCACGCTTTCCGGGCTTGACCGCGCTGCGCCGACTTTCGTGGTCAAGGGCGACGATGGCATTGCCTATGTCGAACTGGCCCCGACCATGGTCAGCGGCCCGTTGCGTGCCGAGTTCCTGTTCAAGGACGAGATGATGACCCGCCGCCAGCAGCTTGAAAGCTGGATCGCGCCGGGGGACCAGAAGTGGACGCTCGTCGGCCTTGCCGAAGCGGCAGGCGGCAAAAGCTCCATCGCCAAGCAGATGCAGCGCGATGGCCGGTTCGACAGCGATCTTGGCGATAATGCCCGCGTCGCATTCTATGCCAAGGGCCGCGTGCTGGGCAAATTCCTGCTGACCGCAAGCTATGACAGCGCCAAGCAGCAGGATCAGCAGCGCCTGCTCGGCGCAATCGATCCGAACGCCTACTACACGGTGTTTGCCGATGGTTCGAGCCGCCGGTTCGATGCCGCCAGCCGCGAAAAGCTCTACATCCGCCTCGAAGCGCGCGCGTTCTATGCCATCTACGGCGATTTCGTGACCGCGTTCGACCAGACCGTTCTGGCCCGATATCAGCGCACGGTCACCGGCGCTGCCGCAGAAGGCGCGTTCGGCGCAGTTCATGTTCAGGGCTTTGCCGCGCGCGTTAGCGATACCCACCGGCGGGACGAAATTCAGGGCGGCGGCATTTCCGGCCCCTATCGCCTGTCCAGCCGCCGCATCATTGCCAACAGCGAAATCGTCAATCTGCAGGTGCGTGATCGCTTCCGTTCAGAAGTGATCGTGGAGACCAAGACGCTGCAGCGCTTCATCGATTACGATATCGACCTGCTGACCGGCACGATCACCTTCCGCGCGCCCGTTCTCAGCCGCGACGAAAACCTCAATCCGCGTTTCATCATCGTGGATTACGAGGTCGAGCAGGCCGCTGGGGGCGAAATCAATGCCGGTCTGCGGGCTGATGTGACCACACTGGGCGGCGCCGTGCGCATTGGCGCGACTGCCATCACCGATACCGGCGCAAACAATGGGGCACGCGCAGACCTTGCCGCAGTGGATGTGCGCGCCGCGCTCAGTGCGGGAACCGAACTGCGTGCCGAAGCTGCCGTCAGCCGCCTTGCCGGAAACTATGACAACGCCTGGATCGCCGAAATCGAACACCATGATGGCGCGATTGATGCACTGGCCTATGTCCGCTCGGCCGGACGCAGCTTTGGCCTTGGCCAGTTGAACAACGCCGAACGCGGCCGCCGCAAGGTGGGCATCGATGGCCGCTATCGGCTGAACGAGGACTTCTCGGTCACGGCCAGCGCCTGGTTTGATGACAGCCTGACCGACGCGGCCCAGCGCAAGGCTGCCGAAGTCAACGGCGTGTGGCGCACGCGCACGACCGAAGCCCGCTTTGGCATCGCGATGTTCGATGATCGACTGGCCGATGGCAGCACGGCGCGCACCACTGCGCTGCAGGCCGGCGCCACGCGGCACCTGTTTGACAACAAGCTTGAAATCAACGGCGCTGCCAGCGTGGCCTTGGGATCGGCTGAAAGCATCGACCTGCCCTCGCGCTATCGCGTTGGTGCGGCTTATGCCTTCACGCCTTCGATCAAGCTGCTCGGCACCTATGAACGCGCAACCGGCAAGGCCGTGTCTGCCGATACGGTACAGGCTGGCTTCGATCTCGGCCCATGGGACGGCGCACGCGCGCTGACCACGCTGGGTCAGCAGTCGCTGAGCGAATATGGGAAGCGCAGCTTTGCTGCTTTTGGCCTCACCCAGTCGCTGCCCGTCACCCCATCGCTGACGATAGATGCCACAGTTGACCATTCGACCACGCTGTCAGGGATCAATGCGGCCAACCTGATCAACATTGATCAGCCTGCCTCCAGCGGCGGCAACCTTGGCGATGCGGGCACGATTGCCGAAGACTTCACGGCTGTAACCTTCGGCGCAACCTGGCGGCGTGACCGCTGGAGCGTGACCGGGCGCGGTGAGCTGCGCAATGGCCAGCTGACCGACCGCCGTGGCGTGGTCCTCGGCGCAATCCGCCAGTTTGGTGAAGGCAGCATGGTCGGCGCAGGCTTCACGATGACCCGTGCCACCGATCAAAATGGCCAGCGCAGCCGCATCTTCGACGCCGCGATATCAATGGCGCACCGCCCTGCCGACAGCGCCTTTGCCATGTTGACGAAGCTGGAACTGCGCAGCGACGAGATTCAGGGCGGCACGGCAACGGCCATCGGATCACGCACGGCATTGCTGGGCGGCACCGATGCCAAGTCCACGCGCATGATGGCCAGCACGTCGCTGAACTTGTCTCCCCGCTCCGAAACCGCACAGCGCAGCGAACTCGGAATTTTTGCAGCGGTGCGGCACACCTTCGATGCCTACGAAGGCTTTGATCTTGATGGCACTTCGCTGATTGGTGGGATCGATGCACGGCTCGGCATCGGCAAATCGGTCGAGATTGGTTCAATCGTAACCGTGCGCCACAATCTGTCCGACGGTACGACGAACTTCGCCATCGGTCCGCAGATTGGCCTGAGCCTTGTCAAGGACACAATGATTACAATCGGTTACAACATCACTGGCTATCGCGATCCCGATTTTGTTGGCGCGCGCCAGACCGCCAAGGGCGTGTTTGTGGCCATGCGCCTGAAGTTTGACAGCAACAGCCTTGCTTTCCTGGGCCTGCGTCAATGACGGGCTGCGGACAGCGCCGATGATCGGCCCCTTGCGCGGGACACTGCGGCCCGCATCGCTATTCACAGCACTTTGCTTGTTGGCATGTGCCAACGCGCAGGCCGCCAGCTGCAGCGGGGCGAATGAATACGCCTTTTCCTATGCGAACCAGCCGACCACGCAGCTCGCATACAGCACCAACTATACCTACACGGCAACCCGCGCGGCAGGGGGAAGCGCCAGCTTCACGCTGCGGATGACCGCGGCCAACCTTTCCAGCGCAACCGTGGGCGGCGAGACGATGCCGCGTATTACCACGCTGCTATCTGGTGGAACCACGCGCCACCTTCTCTTTGGCGGCACCTTCACCGGCCGCACCACATCGATCACCGGCACCTCTCGCGTGATTGTGGCGACCTTCACTTTCGCCACCCCGGTCGTATCGTTCGCCCTTACCGCAGATGATATCGATTATGGTGTCAACCAGTTCCGCGATTGGGTGGAAGTGACGGGGAGCAACGGCACAGCCACGTTCACTCCTGCGATGACGACCCCGTGGGGGAACAACAACGCTGGCACCAGCACCACCACCAATTCATCCATCGCCTTTGGTATCCGCACTGCCACACCGGCGCTGACTTCAGCGGCGCAGATGGCAGGGACCGGCACGTCAGACATTGGCACCGCGACCGGACGGTTCACTGCCGAATTTGCCCAGCCGGTAACCACGGTGACATTGCGCTATGGCAACTTTCCGGGCGAAACCACCACCGGCCAGCAAGCCATGGGCATCAGTGGCATCACATTCTGCGAGATGCCCAGCGTAACGTTCGCAAAGACTTCCTCCCCGATCACTGGCACTTTCGGCTCCTACAACGTTCCGGGCAACGACGTGATCTATACCCTGACCGTCACCAACCCGACCGGCACGAGCGTGGACGCTGGATCGATCAGGCTTGCCGATGTACTTCCGGCCAATGTCACGTTCCGCAATCTTGCGTTCGACGGCACGACAAGCCTTCCGGTCAAGCTGGTCAACAGCGGCGGCCTCACCCTGTCGGCCCCCTCGCTCGCCTATCGGCAAAGCAGCGGAACCCTGTTCAACTATATTCCAACAGCAGGATACGATGCGCAAGTGGCCGCGCTGCAGATCACGCCGGGCGGTGAACTTGCCGCCAACTCCAGCGCCGTTTTCCAGTTCCGCGCGCAGGTGAAGTAAAGTGCCGCCGGCATTTATACCTAACCTGATGTTAAGGGCTCCTGCTTACCATTTCGGCGGTGCGGCAGGCGCTGGAGAGTGTTGGTGAGTAACGAACGGCAACCCCGCCGCAGCCCTTGGCATCGACTGGGTAAGCTTCTGGGAAATGCTCTGGCAGGCCTGCTCAGCCTTGCCGCTGCCGCCGTACCAGCGCACGCCCAGTTCCGATCGCTGCAAAACCCCTCGTTCGAGCTTAACGATCCCGCCGGGCCCGGCGCACCAAATTTTGAAATCCTGCCCATCGCCTCGGTTCCGGGATGGGACACCACCACCGGCGAGATCGAACTGTGGGACAGCAACTTCAATGGCGTTCCTGCCTTTGAAGGCAGTGTCTTTGCCGAAATGAACGCCAACGTGAACGGCACTTTCTATCAGAACATCTGCCTTGTTGCAGGTGAGCCCATCGGCTGGACTTTTGCACACCGCGCCCGACCTGGCGGTGCCAACACGCAGACTGTGCGGTTTCAGGTGGCTACCACCACGGGCACCTTGATCCAGACCCTCGCCACACAGGCCTCCACTACCGGCAATCAGGTATGGAACGTCAACACTGGTACAGCGACCTATTCAGGCACCACCGGGCTGCGGCGCGTGCAGTTTACCACCACCGATCCAGGATCGTTCGGCAATTTCCTTGATGCCATTCAGCTGACTTTGCGCCCGTTCATCCAGCTCTCGCTAGCCAGCAGTTCGGGCGCTGAAGCAGTGCCATCGGCCAACCTTGCAACCTTGCTCGTTACCGGGCGCGCACCCAATGCCATCACCGTCAACATGAGCATCACCGGCGGGACGGCCACACGCGGCACCGATTACACCACACCCGGCGGCGGGGCGAACTACACGATCACAATCCCTGCAGGCACCTACAACAATACCCCCATCCCGCTGGGCATCACGATTGTAGACGATACCGCCATCGAATCCGCCGAAACGATCACGTATTCGCTGTCGACCGGAACGGGCTATACTCTGGGCAATACCACCACGTGCGGCGGAGCGCTTCAGTCCAGCGGCACCTACACCATCAACGACAATGACTCCCAAGTCACTCTGCGCAAGCAATGGGCCAACGCCACCGTGGGCGACGATGCCAATATCACCCTGTCGCGCGGGGCCACCGTGATCGATACTTTCGCGTCCGATGCCGGCTCGGCCAATGACCTCGATACCGATGGCACGCCCACGCCTGTCATCATCGGGGAAACCGTTCTGCTGAACGAGATCCTGCTCGCCACCAATTCGGGCCGCTACAATCAAGCGGTTTCCTGCACCGGCACAGCGGATACCAATCTGGCCGATGGCCTGACGATTGGAACAGGCGAAACTGGTATCGTCTGTACTTACACCAACACGCGCATACCGCCTTTGCTGGTCAGCAAGACCTCCGTGATCGTGTCAGACGGTATCAGTGTGACTGGGCCCATGGCGCTGCCAGGTGCGGTGCTGCGCTATTGCATCCTTTTGACCAATCCCGGCACACTGTCTGCCAGCAATGTCTTCGCAACCGATACGCTGCCCGCTACGCTGACCTACCAGCCCGGCACCGCCCGATCAGGCACCTCTTGCACAAATGCCACGACGATCGAGGACGACAACGCAACCGGTACCGACGAGTCCGACCCTTTCGGCATCTCGTTCTCCGCAACAACGCTCACCGGCTTTGCCGCAAGCCTTGCCAGTGGGGCAAGCTTTGCCATGACTTTCAACGCACTCCTGAACTAGAACGCTAAATTAAAAAGAAAACCGCACCCCAGCCCACACGGTGCGGGGATTACCAAGGTCGATGGACCCGCCCGAATTGCGGGTGACGATCTCTGCGTCGAACAGGTTCTCGCCGCGCAGCACCAGACTGGCCCATGCCATCAACGGCGCTTGCGCAAACAGATCGACCGTCGTGGCCGATGGCAAGCCGTCCCGCTCCACGTCGTCTTCGAATTGCAGGCCGACATGGCGCAACGTTGCCGCAAATTGCCAGCCTTGCGCTGGCATCAATGTCAGCGTGCCGGATGCAGCAATACGAGGGGTCTGTGCCGGGCGCTTCCCGGTCAATTCGGATGCCGCGCCGTTGCGCACTTCGGCATCCGTCCACGCAACAGAGCCATCGAGGCGGACGATGCCCAGTTCGGCATGGCCACTGGCCTCGATCCCGCGCGCGCGAATTTCGTCAACATTGCGGCGTTGGCGCTGATTGGTGCCGATCGTCACATTGGCAATCGCATCCTTGATACGGTTGTCAAACCCGGTGATCGAAAGGCGCACCCCCTCACCCGGCGAAACATCAAGGCCTGCTTCAAAGCCTTCAAGCGTTTCGTTGCGAAGCTGCGCGTTGGCCTGTGTCGTCACCGGGAAAACCGTGAACGGACGGTACAACTCGTTCAGTGTAGGCTGGCGCAGCCCGGTATAGGCTGCTGCGCGCACTGAAAACGCATCGTCAGCCCGCCAAACGGCCCCGCCGCGCCAGGTTACCGTCCAGTCGGTCTGCGTGGCATACGTCGTCAGGCTGGTCACCGCGCCTGCTGCGTTGCGAACTTCGAAGTAGCCATCGTCGATGACCGTGCGGTCGGCGCGCAGCCCCCCGGTCAGGACCAGCTTGCCCAGCGTCAGGTCGTTCTCGGCATAGAAACCAAGATCGGTGTTTACGCCCCCTGCCCGCCGCCGAGCGGTGATCGCGCCGGTGGTGGCGTTAAGCGCGTTCTCTTTCATCGTGCCCGATGCGCGCCGCCAATCCACGCCAAGTCGCAACACGTTGTTGGCACCTACCGGCGGGCGCAATTCGAACTTGGCACCCAGCCCTTGTGCTGGCGTATCGTACTGGTCCAGCGTCGGGCGGAAGCTGGTGGCCGAGACAACGATGTTGTCAAAATTTCGCGCCTGAACATAGGCGAGTGCATCGAACTGCCAATCACCTCGTCCCACCAGACGCAGGCTGGCATCTTGCCCTTCGCTCGATGTCGTGGCCCCCCGAAAGCGCAGAACACGATCATCGCGATAGACGAGCGCCTTGGCTTGGAGTTCCACGGTATCCGTCAGCGGCGCGACGGCGCGGATTGCGGTCGACCATGATTCATACCGCGCTCGCACACTGGCATTTACGCGCTGTGCCACAGGCGTGGTCCAGAAGCCTTGCCCGCGATCCCACCTGCCAGAAACAACCGCAAAGCCTGCACCCAGGCGCGGCGTGATGCTCAACGCCGCTTCGGTTTCGCCGCGCTGGCTGGCCAGCACCTGACCATTTAACGTGCCCAACTGGTCCGGCCCTGCGCTTTCCAGTTCTATCGTGCCTGAAAGCGCGCCCGCACCAAACGGGCCGGAACCGCCCCCGCGCGTCACTCGGATCGCAGCCAGTGTATCAGGGGCCAAGGCAGACAGTGGAATATAGCCAAAGAACGGATCAGCCATCGGCACGCCATCAAGCAGCACCAGTGCCCGCGAAGTGGCATTGCCGCCCAGAGCGCGCAGCGTGACACCTTGTGCCGAAGGGTTGGATGACCGGCTGTCTGATCTGCGAAACTGCTGGAATCCTGCAACTTGCGTCAGCACATCCTCAATTCGCCCTGAAGCAGAAGTCGTGATCGCCTCGCGTCCGATCAGCGTAGTCGAGTAGGCAGGCGTGCCCGGCACCGCCTCAAGCCCTTGTCCGGTGACGATGATCTGCTGGTCCGCGTTTGCATCGGCAAGCACTGCTTGTGCAAACACGGGTGCGGCTGCCACCAGACACGTTACAGAGCCCGCAATGGCGAAGGATTTCCGGGAGAAGATTTCGACCATTAACTGCAACTTTCCAGATCAGGCTATCAAGCGGCTCAATCGCCGGAGTTGCCATAAAAGGATTGCGCATCAAGGGCAAGCGGCCCTTGGTGCCCTTTTTCACAGCCCTTGGATTGATTATCGGCAGTTTTTGATGCGCGCTTGGCACCGCTTGCGCCTATGGTGTCCCCTCGCCTATTTGCGATGCCATCAGGCCGAAACATAGGCCAGCGATTCGTAAGGCACAGGCAATCCGCACAGCGTGATTCGATGAAGGGTTTGTCGTTGCCAACTACCAATATCCCTTTGCCCAGCATCATCGTTGCCGTGGCCGCAGCGGCGGTCATGTATCTTGGCGGCGCTGGGCTCTGGATGTCGCTTGCCGTCTTGCTGGTCTGGTTGGCAACCTTGTGGCTCGCCCGGCCCGAACCCGTGGTTGAAACCTTCCAGCGCGATGATGGCAGCGTTTCCCGTCAGGCCATGGTCGAACTGGTCGAACCCTTCGGCCTGCCCGTGCTGATGCTGGATGGACAACGCATTGCTGCGGCCAATGCCGCCGCGCGCGAGGAACTTGGCACGCATATCATCGGTCAGGATGCGCGCGTAGCCCTGCGCCATCCCGAAGCCATCGAACTGCTGAAGAAACCGCAGGGCAGAGCGCTTGTTCGCGGGCTGACCGGCGCGCGCAGCATCTGGCAAGTCAGCCGCGTCCCGATTGACGAACGTTTCTCGCTGATCGAGATGGTCAACCGCACGGCTGAGGCCGATATCAGCCGCGCTCATACCGATTTCGTCGCCAACGCCAGCCATGAACTGCGCACACCCTTGGCATCGATCATAGGCTATATCGAAACCTTGGCCGACCCGGACGCCAAGGTGGATGAAGCCACCGCAGCCCGATTCCACGCCACCGTGCTGCGGGAAGCGCGCCGACTGCAAAGTCTGGTCGAAGATCTGATGTCGCTCTCGCGCATCGAAGCTGAAAAACACGATCCGCCGCGTGACCGCATCGATCTTGGCCAGATGATTGCCACGATCGTCAGCGAAACCGCGATGAATGTCGGGGATGACCGGCTGCAGTTTCAGCCTGGAGAGGCTGTGGTGATGGGGGACCGCCAGCAACTCGACCAGTTGGTGCGCAACCTCATCGATAATGCCTTCAAATATGGCGACGCGCAGCAGCCGGTTACGGTGAGAATCGGTATTGTGCGGGGCGAGGCTGAACTGGTCGTGGCCGACCGGGGCGAAGGCATTCATCCCGATCACCTGCCCTACCTAACTCGCCGTTTCTATCGCACAGATCCCGGCCGAAGCCGCGCGGCAGGTGGTACGGGCCTTGGCCTTGCCATCGTCAAACACATCGTGGAGCGGCACCGGGGCAAGCTCGATATTGCCAGCACGCAAGGGATCGGCACCACGGTGACTGTCCGCATTCCACTGGCTTCGCAACAGACCGTTGCCGCAGACCTACCGCTCGCCTAAAATGGCATTGTCATAAACCTGTCACGCGATCGTCGCATTGGCCACGCAGCCCACAGGAACGAAGGCCCAACTCCAATGTCGATGATTCGCAATATTGCCCTTTCCGCTGCCGCACTGCCGGTGCTTGCTCTTGCCGGTTGCGGCTCGCAGGATGGGGGCACCCGCGATCAGGTGCGGGCCGTCGGCTCCTCCACCGTCTATCCTTTTGCCAAGGCCGTGGCCGAATCGCTCGCCCGGGCCGATCCGAAGATCAAGTCGCCGATCATCGAATCGACCGGGACCGGCGCGGGCATGAACCTGTTCTGCAGTGGCGTTGGCGCGCAATTCCCCGATATCGTCAATGCCTCGCGCCGGATGAAGGCATCCGAATTTGAAGGCTGTCAGAAGAACGGCGTGAAGGACATTGTCGAAGTGCAGGTCGGCCTCGATGGCGTGGCCTTTGCGGAAGCACAAGGCGGCCCCGGCATCGCGCTCAGCCCGCAAGACGTTTACAAGGCGCTGGCCAAGAACCCTTATGGCAAACCGCAAACTTACAAGACCTGGAAAGACATCAATCCGTTACTCCCGGCAGAAGCCATTCTCGTCTATGGCCCGCCCTCCACATCGGGCACGCGCGATGCGCTCAAGGAACTGATCCTTGCCAAGGGCTGCGACGAAAACCCCGAAATGAAGGCGCTGAAGGACAGCGACAAGGCCGCCCACGAAAAGATCTGCACCGAAGTGCGCGATGATGGCGCCTATGTCGATGCCGGCGAAAACGACAATCTGATCGTCCAGAAGATCGAAGCCAATCCCAAGGCCATCGGCGTTTTCGGCTTCTCCTATCTTGAAGAGAACAAGGGCCGGATCAAGGGGCTGACGATGAAGGGGGTCGAACCGACTTATGCCACCATCTCGGACTTCAGCTATCCGGGCGCGCGTCCGCTCTATATCTATGTCAAGAAGGCCCATCTGAAGGCAATTCCCGGTTTGCAGGGATTTGTCACCGAATGGTCAAAGCTCTGGGGCAAAGGTGGCACGCTTGCCAAGCTTGGCATGGTGGTTGCGCCTGACGACGTGCTTGCGAACAGCGCGAAGGCTGTTAACGACCTGCCGGTTCTTGATGGTTCGCAACTGAAGTAAGTCGTACGAGGAAATTCGGGGGTTATGTCGCCAGCCATTCTGTTTCTGCTCGCCTTCGGGCTGAGCCTTCTTGGCTGGCTGGCGGCACGCTCCCGCGCCTGGGCCTTCCGCCGAGCGGCACCGGGCGTCCGTCTGCACTCGCTGCCCAATTTCCACGCCTGGTACGTCGCGCTGTGGGTAGGCGTTCCCGCAGTGCTCTTCGCGCTGGCATGGAACGGCATAAGCCCCGCTCTGATCACTGCCCGTGTTCTGGCCGATCCCGCCGCATCTGTCCTGCCCGCTTTCGGGTTCGAACGCGAGACCTGGCTTGCAGAGGCGCGCGCCGTTGCCACCGGGGCAGCTTTCGGCGTTTTCAATGAAGACGCGCAGGCGCTGGTCGAACCCTATCGCGCGGCCATATCGTTCTACGATACCATCGGCCTTGCCATCACGATCCTCGTGGCCTTCGCAGGCGGTGCCTTCGCCTTCCTGCGCCTGAAGCCCGATTTTACCGCCCGCACGCGAGTGGAACGCGCCGTGATGGCGCTGCTGATGATCGCCTCGCTGGTGGCAATTCTCACCACGGTCGGCATCATCGCCAGCCTCGTGTTTGAAACGGTTCGCTTTTTCGGCATGGTTTCGCCGCTCGATTTCCTGTTCGGCACCCACTGGTCGCCCGATCCGATGAGTTCGGGCGCACCCGATGGCGGGGATTACGGCGCGATCCCGCTGTTTTGGGGCACGATCTACATCGGTGCGATCATCGCCATGATCGTCGCCATCCCGCTCGGCTTGATGAGCGCGATCTTCCTCACGCAATACGCCAGCAATTCGGTGCGCAAGGTGATGAAGCCGCTGCTCGAAATCCTCGCCGGCGTTCCGACCGTGGTCTACGGCTATTTTGCAGCGCTCACCGTCGCCCCGATGGTCCGCGATGCCGCGCAGGCCATTGGCATTTCCAGCGCCTCTACCGAAAGCGCGGTGGCTGCAGGGCTCGTGATGGGCGTGATGATCATCCCGTTCGTCTCGTCGATGGCCGATGATTCAATCGCCGCCGTCCCGCAATCGCTTCGCGATGGCAGCCTTGCGATGGGCGCCACCACCTCTGAAACGATCAGCAAGGTGCTTGTCCCCGCCGCCCTGCCCGGCATCGTCGCCGGGGTCATGCTCGCCATCAGCCGCGCCATTGGCGAAACGATGATCGTGGTCATGGCTGCTGGTGCCTCGGCCAATCTCACTGCCAACCCGTTTGAAAGCATGACGACGGTCACCTTCCAGATCGTGGCCATGCTCACCGGCGAAGGCAGCTTCGATCACCCCGCCACGCTATCGGCCTTTGCGCTGGGCATGGTGCTGTTTCTTGTCACGCTGACGCTGAACTTCATCGCCCTGCGCGTGGTGAAGCGGTATCGCGAAGCCTATGACTGAGGCCACGAACATGCCGTCGGCAACCCCCACCTTCGAAGAAATTCAGGCCCGCCGCCGCACCATGATGGAAAGCGGCCTCGCCAAGCGGAAGGCGGCAGACCGCCGCTTCCGCTGGCTGGGTTTCATTGCTGTGTCGTTTTCAGCGCTGATGCTGCTGTTCCTGCTGATCAACATGGGCTCGGCCGGATTTGCCGGTTTTCAGCGCAGCGAAGTGCGTTTCGATGTGCCGCTGGCTGGTTCCATGCAGATCGATGTTGAACGGCTTACCCAGCCCGATCCGATGGGCGGGCTGGAACTCGCAGGGCTCGAGCGCGTGGTCGAAGCCGCCGCTGCAAAAGCACTTGACCCCGATGCCGACGATATTCTGGCCGATGGCGCATGGCGCGAAGTGGCCGATATGCTGATCGAAAATCCGGCCCTGCTCAACAGCACGGTCACCGTTTCTCTGCCCGCCAGCGATGCTCTGGCCCGGGCAATGCGTGGCGATGGCGATCCGGGCAAGCAGGCGCTGGTCAACCAGCTCAAGGCCGAAGGCAAGCTGGTGCGCCAGTTCGATGAAGGCTTCCTGACCCGGTCGGACGCCACCAGCCCACAATCGGTCGGCATCTGGGGCGCGCTCAAAGGCTCGATGCTGACGATGTTCGTCACGCTCGTCCTCGCCTTTCCCATCGGCGTGCTCTCGGCGCTCTATCTTGAAGAATACGCGCCCAAGAACCGCTGGACCGAGATTATCGAAATCTCGATCAACAATCTGGCGGCTGTCCCGTCGATCATCTTCGGCCTGCTGGGCCTGGCGGTGTTCCTCGCGCTGTTCCCCAACCTGCGCTCCGCCCCGCTGATCGGCGGGATGACGCTCGCGCTGATGACCATGCCGGTGATCGTCATTTCCGGGCGTAACGCGATCAAGGCAGTGCCCCCGTCAATCCGCGATGCCGCCTTGGCCATCGGGGCCAGCAAGGTGCAGGTCGTGTTCAACCACGTCCTCCCACTCGCTCTGCCCGGCATTCTTACCGGCACGATCATTGGCATGGCCCGCGCGCTGGGGGAAACCGCGCCGCTGCTGATGATCGGCATGCGCGCCTTTGTCGCCAGCCCGCCTTCGGGCTTCACCGCGCCATCCAGCGTGCTGCCCGTGCAGATTTTCCTCTGGTCTGACGAGATTGACCGCGGTTTCATCGAACGCACCAGCGCCGCGATTGTGGTATTGCTCGTCTTCCTACTCCTGATGAACGGTCTTGCGATCTACTTGCGCAACCGCTTCGAACAACGGTGGTAACATGAACGCTGAAGTGATTCCGTCGGAAACGCAGGGCCAGGAAAAGCCCTATTTCGACGCGCCCCTTAAGATGAGCGCGAAGAACGTTTCGGTGTTCTACGGCGAAAAGCGTGCGATCGACGATGTCTCGATCGAAATTCCGCAGCGCTATGTCACCGCATTTATCGGCCCGTCGGGTTGCGGCAAGTCAACATTCCTGCGCTCGCTCAACCGCATGAACGACACCATCGCCAATGCGCGTGTTGAAGGTGATATCCTGCTCGACGGGCAAGACATCTACAAGTCAGGCATGGACGTGGTGCAACTGCGCGCGCGCGTGGGCATGGTGTTCCAGAAGCCGAACCCCTTCCCCAAGTCGATCTACGATAACATCGCCTATGGTCCGAAGATCCACGGCATTACCGGCAGCAAGGCTGAACTTGACGAGATCGTCGAACAGTCCTTGCGCAAAGCAGGCCTGTGGGACGAAGTGAAGGATCGTCTTTCCGACAGCGGCACCGCCCTTTCTGGCGGTCAGCAACAACGCCTGTGCATAGCGCGGGCCATTGCGGTCGATCCCGAAGTGATCCTGATGGACGAACCGTGCTCAGCACTCGATCCCATCGCTACGGCCCGCATCGAGGAACTGATCGACGAATTGCGCGGGCGCTACGCCATCGTCATCGTCACCCATTCGATGCAGCAGGCGGCCCGCGTGTCACAGCGTACGGCGTTCTTCCACCTTGGCAAGATCGTCGAATACGGCAAGACTTCCGATATCTTCACCAATCCGCGGGAAGAACGGACCAAAGACTACATCACCGGCCGCTACGGCTGAGCCGCGAAAACGCATTTAGAGGGACGACATGGTGGCCGAACATACCGTCAAGGCATTCGACGACGACATCACCCGGTTGCGCGGCCTGGTGGCGGAAATGGGCGGGCTGGCCGAGCTTTCCGTCTCCGAAGCGATGGATGCGCTCGTACGCGGCGATCATGAACTTGCCGCCGGGGTCATCGCGCGCGACAAACGCATTGACCAGCTCGAAGCCGAGGTCGACAAGCTGGCGATCCGCGTGCTCGCTCTGCGTGCCCCGATGGCCGACGATCTGCGCGAAGTCATCGCCGCGCTGAAGATCGCTGGCGTGATCGAACGCATCGGCGACTATGCCAAGAACATCGCCAAGCGCGTCGGCATCATCGAAGGGCGCAAGCGCT
Organism: Novosphingobium sp.; assembly: GCA_041639635.1. Lineage (GTDB taxonomy): Bacteria > Pseudomonadota > Alphaproteobacteria > Sphingomonadales > Sphingomonadaceae > Novosphingobium. The sequence continues at coordinate 1,335 of JBEQBV010000003.1, read as the reverse complement.
TCGAACCGCTGACCCTGCTGCCTGCGATGAACGATCTCGCCGCCGAAATGGTCCACGATGTGTTGACCGCATTTGCCGCACGTGATCCGATCAGCGCGGCCGAAATCGTGACGCGCGATGCCAAGGTCGATGCGTTCTACGATTCGATCTTCCGCAATTTCGTCTCGTTCATGGTCGAAAATCCGGCCACGATCAGCAGCGCGGCGCAGTTGCTCTTTGTCGCGCGCAACATCGAACGCATTGGCGATCACGCCACCAACATAGCTGAAATGGTCTATTACGCGGCCACAGGTTCCAACCTGCCCGAGCGTGAGGAAGTCTTGCCGCCTGCGTGACCGCGCTTTTGCAAGGCTCGTCATACGGCGGTAACATTTTGGGTGCTTTGGCAACCTGACTGTCATGGAGGTTTGCGTGCCCGCTCCGAAATTGCTGCTGGTTGAGGACGACACGGCTCTGGCCGAACTGGTCGAATACCGCTTTCGCGGAGAAGGTTATGATGTGCGCACCACCGACGATGGTGATGAAGCGCTGCTCTTGGCCGCAGAGGATGCGCCCGATCTGGTCCTGCTGGACTGGATGATTGGCGGCACCAGCGGCATCGAAGTGTGCCGCCGCCTGCGCCGCAACAAGGACACGGCCCACGTGCCGATCATCATGCTAACCGCCCGATCGGACGAGGATGATCGTATTCGCGGGCTGGAAATCGGCGCGGACGACTATGTTACCAAGCCCTTCTCGCCGCGTGAACTGATCGCCCGGGTTGGCGCAGTGCTGCGCCGCGTGCGTCCGGCACTGGCCGGTGAAACGATCACCGTTGGCGATCTTTCGCTCGATCCCACCGCGCACCGCGTCGCGCGCCGGGGCATATCGATGAAGGTCGGTCCCACCGAATTCCGCCTGCTGAAGCACTTCATGGAACATCCCGCGCGCGTGTTTTCGCGCGGGCAACTGCTCGATGCGGTCTGGGGCAGTGGAAGCGATATTGAACTGCGCACAGTGGACGTCCACATCCGACGCCTGCGCCAAGCCATCGCCATCCCCGGCGCTGCCGATCCGGTACGCACTGTGCGTTCCGCTGGCTACGCACTCGAAGGCGTTTGACCGCTCATTTGTCCATGCGGATAAGCGCGGCATTGTAATCGAGTGTGCCTGCGGTCTGCGTGCATGGCCCGGGCCGCGCCATCACGCAATATTGCTGCTCGAACAAGGGCTTCTTGGGCGACATGCAGCCGACAAAACGATAAGTCTCAGGCAATTCTCGGATATGTTCAGCAGGCGTCACGGCCACGTTGAAGCTTGATTGCGCCGCCTGAGCTTGCGCTTGTGCGTACGGAC
>JBEQBV010000002.1:0-47925 GCA_041639635.1 Novosphingobium sp. | reverse complement strand
CTTCGACAGGCTCAGGACGAGCGGGGTGGGGAGATCCAGGAAATTACAACATCTGCCAACCTCGACTTGGAAAACCGACCGATCCCACCAAATCCGCTCATCCTGAGCCTGTCGAAGGATGTGTTCTCACGCTAGACTTTTGTCATGGCCTTCTACGCTTACTTGCTGCGCTGCCGTGACGGGTCATATTATGCTGGCCATACCGATGACCTCAAAATGCGGTTTGCACAGCATCAGTCCGGTGCATTCGAAGGTTACACTTCCACCCGACGTCTGGTAACCTTGGTTTGGTGCGAGAATTTTCCGACCCGCGATGAGGCCTTTGCCGCCGAGCGCAAGATCAAAGGCTGGAGCAGGGCGAAGAAGGAGGCTTTAATGGCGGGAGATTGGGAGCGGGTTAGCGTTTTGGCGCGCAATCGGCAGGTTTCTGGTAAAACGTAAGGTCTGGCTGACATCCTTCGACAGGCTCAGGATGAGCGGATCTATTTCAAGGATACCTGTTTAAGTCCGCTCATGCTGAGCCTGTCGAAGCATCTCACGCAGGTCCAGCATCCTTCGACAGGCTCAGGATGAGCGGGGTGGGGGAAGCATGCACAAACAAAAACCCCCTCCGTTGCCGGAAGGGGTTTTGTTTCAGCGCAAGGCCGAACCCTTACTTCTTCCCGCGCAGCTTCCGATGTGCGCCAAGGTCGAACACTTCGCTCGGGCCGCCATCATTCTCCAGCAGGCCCAGACGCCGGGCGACTTCCTGATAGGCTTCTTCTTCGCCGCCCAGATCGCGGCGGAAGCGGTCCTTGTCGAGCTTTTCGCCGGTGGTCATGTCCCACAGGCGGCAGCCGTCGGGGCTGATTTCGTCGGCCAGGATCACGCGGCTGTAATCGCCGTCCCAGATGCGGCCGAATTCGAGCTTGAAATCGACGAGGCTGATGTTGATCGCCGCGAACATGCCGCAGAGGAAATCGTTCACGCGGATGGCCATGCTGGAAATGTCCTGCATTTCCTCGTTGCTGGCCCAGCCGAAGCAGGCGATGTGTTCCTCGGCGATCAGCGGATCGCCTAGCGCATCGTCCTTGTAGTAGTATTCGATCAGGGTGTGCGGCAGCGGCTCACCCTCTTCGATGCCAAGGCGCTTGGAGATGGAGCCGGCGGCGATATTGCGCACGACCACTTCGATCGGGATGATCTCTGCCTGCCGCACCAGCTGTTCGCGCATGTTCAGGCGGCGGATGAAGTGGGTGGGGATGCCGATGTGGGCAAGGCGGGTGAACACATACTCGCTGATGCGGTTGTTGATCACGCCCTTGCCATTGATCGTGCCACGCTTCTGCGCGTTGAACGCGGTGGCATCATCCTTGAAATACTGGATGATCGTGCCCGGTTCGGGGCCTTCGTAAAGGATCTTGGCCTTGCCTTCGTAGATCTGGCGGCGACGAGACATCATCGTGTTTCCTGCGCGGCGCCGGGCGTTAAGTCCCGGCCGGAATTACAAAACCCCGGCAGCGGTGGAGACGAATCCATCGCAAGCGCCGGGGCGTTCTTCTGGCCCATAGGCCAACATGGGCCAAAGTGCAATTGCAGGCGCGGCTGCAATGGAGCCTTGCACGGCAGGGCGCTGGAATGGTGCGGCAGGGGGCGCTAAACCGGCTGGCGAAGGAGATTTTGCCGATGACTAGCCCCGCCGCCCGGACCGATGCGATTGCCCTCATGCAGCGCTATTACGATGCGTTCAATGCAGGCGACTGGCAGGGCATGCTCGATTGCGTGAGCGAGGATGTGGCGCATGACATCAATCAGGGCGAGCGCGTGGTGGGCAAGGCGGCGTTTGCGCAATTCCTTGGGCACATGGAGCGTTGCTACAAGGAGCGGCTGGAAGACATCGTGCTGATGGCGAGCGACGATGGCACGCGGGGCGCGGCGGAGTTTGTGGTGCATGGGGAATATCTGGCGACGGATGAGGGGCTGCCAGAGGCGAACGGGCAGACCTATGTGCTCCCTGCAGGGGCATTTCTGGCGATCGACGGCGGGAAGATCGCGCGGCTGACGATGTATTACAATCTGGCGGATTGGACGAAGCAGGTCGTTGGCTAATGTGGATTGAGGTTCGGCCTCTGACCGGGAGCGAGATTGCGGCGGCGATGGATGACCTGGCGCAACTGCGGATCACCGTGTTTGCGGCCTATCCCTACCTCTACGATGGCGATGCGGCTTACGAGGCCGAGTATCTGGCCGAATATGCCGCTGCGCCCGATGCGGTGCTGGTGGCGGCGTTTGACGGGGCGCGGATCGTGGGGGCGGCGACGGCGGCGCCGATGATGCACCAGAAGGCCGAGTTCCGCGCACCGTTCGAGGCGCGGGGGATCGATACTGCGCGGTTGTTCTATTTTGGCGAGAGCGTGCTTCTGCCTGAATATCGCGGGGCGGGTATCGGCCATGCGTTTTTTGACCAGCGCGAGGCGCAGGCTCGGGCCTGTGGGGCGAATGCGGCGTGCTTTGCGGCGGTGGTGCGGGCGGATGACCATCCGGCGCGGCCTGCGGATTATGCGCCACTCGATCCGTTCTGGGCGAAGCGTGGCTATGCGCTGGTGCCGGGGCTGACAATGGAGCTGGCGTGGAAGGAGCATGGCAGCGAGGCGGAGCAATTGCACGAGATGCAATACTGGATGAAGCGATGGTGAAGTTCACCGTTGCTGCCGCGCAGTATCCGATTGACCGGCTTGAGGGCTGGGATGCCTATGAGGCCAAGCTGACGCGGTGGGTGGACGAGGCGGCTGCGGCGGGGGCGGCGCTGGCGGTGTTTCCCGAATATGGGGCGATGGAATTGGCGAGCCTCGATCCTGAAACGATGGGCGATCTGGCGCTTTCCATCGAAACGGTTTCGGCGTTGCTGCCGCGCGTGGACGCGCTGCATGGCGCGCTGGCGGTGCGAACGGGGATGCACATTCTGGCAGCGTCTGCACCGCGCAAGAATGCAGACGGCATGTTTCGCAATGCTGCGCGGCTGTTTGCGCCGAACGGCAAGATGGGCGTGCAGGACAAGCTGGTGATGACGCGGTTTGAGCGCGAACAGTGGCATATTGCTGCGGGCGTACGCTTGCGCGTGTTCGATACCGCACTCGGGAGGATTGCGGTAAACATTTGTTATGACAGCGAGTTCCCGCTGATGGCACGGGCCTGCGTGGAGGCGGGGGCGCAAGTGCTGCTGGTGCCATCGTGCACCGATACGCTGCACGGATACTGGCGCGTGCGGATTGGCGCGCAGGCGCGGGCGCTGGAGGGGCAATGCTATGCGGTGCAGGCCCCGACAGTGGGCGAGGCGGTGTGGTCTCCGGCAGTGGACGTGAACCGGGGCGCGGCGGGTGTCTATGGCCCGCCCGATCGCGGGATGCCGGAGGATGGCGTTGCGGCGAAGGGCATTGAGGGTGCGGCGCAATGGGTCTTTGCCGAGGTGGATACCACGCTGGTTGCGGATCTTCGCGCCGATGGCGCGGTGCTGAATGTGCGGCATTGGAGCGAACAGCCGGGGGCGGTGGCCTTGCCGCCGGTGGAGGTCGTGGACTTGCGCTAGAGCTGCGGCTATCACGCGATTTCGTTACGAAGGAAACCATCTGCCATGTCGCTTGATGCCGCTGAACAGGTACACCGGCAATTCCTGGAGGCGCTGGAGAGCGGGACGGCGCGGCGGCGGTCGAACCTTGGGCTGAAAGACGTAGGGCTGGCGGCGGAACGGGCGGCAGCGCTGTTCCGCTCGCAAGCCTTGTCGCGCCAGCTGGACCGGTGTACGGTGACACAAGGGGTTAGAGGGGTTGCAGGCCGGGATTTGCTGGGCTGATCCGGGATTTCGTGGGATGACATTGGCGGAAATCCGGGGTTTTTGCGGTCTCCACTGGTTTGGCGCGGCGCGGCGTCAGTGTCTAGAGTGTGGGCCGGTTTAGACAGTGGATTGTCAGGATCGGTTAGAGTCATGGGCAAATGCCTCATTGGCCTCTGAGAGGGCTGAAACTGGCTGAAAATAGGCGTCTCAGAGCGCGTGCAGGCCCTCTTAAGCAGCGAACTTAGTGCACTGAACTGGGGCAACACATTAAATTTTGTGCTTATGACCTGCGGTTACGCTGGAAACGAAGGTAAACCGGGCCTCTGAGCGCCTGCAGGACATTTGCCAGGCAAATGACTTTCGAGGTCGATCTGGGACAGTTTTAATCGTCCCAGACATGGCCATTTGAGGCCAGCATGCCATCGACTTTATCAATCACCTTCTGTGAACGTGCCGCCATCGCAGGCATGTCTTTTGCGAGCCACCCGTTGCGCTGGTCGATGGCGCGACGGCGCAGATCGAGAAGCTGCGCAATCGTTGCAAGCCGTGCTTCTTCAGGCAGTTCGCCCATGCTGATCAGCGCATCAGGCGGCAACGCGACAGCATCGGTGTGCCGAGAACTTCGCTGACCTTCAGGCATTCAAACGAATACGATTTGCCCTTCTCGATCGAACTGGCGTCAGCTTCATAGCCCGGCTCAAAACTCAGTTGGACCGGCAAGAGCGAACCTTTCCAAGATAGGTTCAAAAACGGCTTGTCCGAGCTGTTGAGCTTGATCGCATCGACCATGGATGAGACTAGCAGTAGCTGCGCACCGTACTGCTGCTGTGCCCGCACCTCGTTATCCGCATAGGCGGTCACAAGCTGCTGCGGTGTAACCGCCACACCTGGGCGAGCAGAAACAAATGGGTCTGCCGCATCGCAACCAGCCAAAGCCATCGCGATTGTCACGATCGTAGCTGTGCGGATCATTTTCCGGGTTCCTCCGGTGCGGGCGGTTCGTGGCTAAACTGCTGCATACCTTGCTGAAGGTAATGGATCGAGGCGCTTCCTGACTTCGATTTAGACGATATCTCCGCCAGGCCTATCGTCTGGCCAGTTAGCACCGACATCATTGTCATCACCGCTTCGCGTTCTCGCGACGAAAGGCGTTCGAACATGTCCAGCAGCTGGTGTTGCTCAAGCGGCATAGCGCTGTCGTACTGGCGGCCTGACAGGATAAAGCAGATGTCGATCCCGTGCTGCTCAAGCGCGAGCAGATAATCGACTTTAGGCGCGGTTTTGCCCGATTCGTAGTCGATCTGGCTGTTCTTTTTGACGCCGCCCAGGGCCGCGAATGCGGTCTGATCGAGCACCATGCTCATGCGCACTTCCCGCAATCTCCTGGCGAAATGCTCAAGCACCAACCGCGCCCCGCAATTGGCGCGTCTTGATACTGCCAAAACGGCGGCTTCGAGTTGACAAATCCAAATTCGAGGTCCAAGAAATTGGACCTAGGCACGGAACGGTGGACCCATGAGCACCAAATTGCAGACTACGCACCCCGAGGACGTGAAGGCGGCGATCCGCAAGAAGTGGGGCACTGTTGCTGCCTTTCAGAAGGCGCACAGGTTCCCTGCCACGGGCGTGAACGACGTCCTGCGCGGGCGCAAAAGCCAGCAAATCTCCGATGCAATCGAGCGGCTCCTTCAAGAGCAATCCTCCGAGTCCAGTTTCTTGGACTGTAGCAGCCGCGCCGCGTGATTTCACTGTCTAAGGTAAGGGATCAAATTGACATGAGTTCCGGTCGGCAAACTGCCACCAAAATCGCAGCCGATGTAAAGGCTGAAGAGGTGCTTCACCTCGATCCGAGCGAGATCGAGATCGTTGATCGCATCGGTTTCTATCACGAGCTGAAGGCGGTTGCCCTTGGGCGGTTGATTGCCCGTGACGGCCAGCGCACGCCGATTGAAGTGGTGCGCCAGAAGAAGGGCGACAAGCCTTGGCGGCTGGTCGTGGGGCAGCATCGTCTGCGCGGCATCCTGATCGAAGGCTTGCCGTTTGTGCGGGCAATCGAAGCGCAAGGCACGCCCGAGGAACTGCGTGAGCGCGAGGCTTCGGAGAACCTGCACCGCCGCCCGCTGCCGCCGATCGAACGTGCGATGTTCGTGCATGAACTGTGCGAGGCTGCGCTGCTGAAGCTGGCGCGTGAGCACGGCAATCTTTCTCAGCAGAAGCTGGCGATCAAGGCCCGCTGGGCGCGCGTGAAGGCGGGCGAGACGCGCGCCGAACAGGCGCTGCAGGAGGAGTGCGATCATACGGAGGACACAATGTCCTCCGTATATGGTTGGCAGGAAACGGCAGCGGCGGCTCTTTCACTCGACAAGCGCACAGTGCGCCGCGCGATGGCGATTTACCGCCTGCTGATCGAACCTTTTCCCGAACTGGCCGAGCCGCTCGCCAAGCATCCTATCGTCGGCGAGAACGCATCCCAGTTGCAGATGATCTGCGACGTGCGGGACGAGGCCAAGCGGCGCGCGGTGATCGAAGCAGTGATTGCCGACCCAAATATCGAAGTTGAAGGCGCGCGCATTCTTGTCGGCGCTGCCAGTGATGCTGGCCCTGCGCCGACCAAAGACCAGAAGTTTGCCGACACGGTCAAGAGCAGCTGGGGCCGCTTGTCGATTCCGGCAAAGCGCGACTTCCTGCCCGAGTTTGTCAGCCTGCTGACCCCGGACCTGAAAACGCGGCTGCGCGACATGCTCGACGGTGAGCTTGGCGCGAAACCTGCGGCCCCTTCTGCGCCGGCTTTGGTGCCGTATGTGCCCAAGCACGCTTCGGTGAAGCCAGACTACATAGTGTGCCTTGAGGATGGCCGTCGTCACCTCAACCTGACCATGCACCTGAACAAGCTGGGCATGACGCCATCCGAGTATCGCAAGCGCTGGAGCCTGCCACTCGACTATCCGATGGTTGCCCCGAACCATGCCGAGAAGCGCCGCGTTGCTTGGCGTATGCGGCTGGCCGAGCTGAAGAAGGCGGCTGCGTGATGGAAACGCACGCACCTGACCGCAGCGAGCAGGCATTGAATATGCTGTTCGATCTCTACTTCAAGCCGATCCGGCCTTCGTTTTCATACTGCTACGACCTCGTGAAGATGTGGGGTGAGCAGGTCGGCTACAAATTGCCATCAATCACGACAATGCGGCGGCGTTTGGATCAGCGTATCGCTGCGCGTGGGTTCGCAAGCCCCGTGATTTCTGGCGGCAAAGTGAATCGGTTCCGTTTCAAGGTCAGGGAAGCCGACTGATGCGCGGCGAGCTGTCCTCTTCCCCGCAATCGAAGCGGCACCCGCTCGACTGGTATGTCGATGAGGGCTGGTGCACCGAGCAGCTGATCCGCGCGATCGGCTTCGACCGGGAAATCTATGCCGACCTCGCGATCTGGGACCCGTGCTGCGGCTATGGGCATATCCCGGCGACGTTTGCGGGGTGGGACAGCCGATTCCGTGTGATCTGTTCCGATCTGGTCGATAACCTCGACCGGTCGGCTTTCGAGGCGGAGCCGCGCTTCTTCTCGGCCGATTTTCTTGAACTCGACGCTGCACCAGAGCGCTGCTCGATCGTGTTCAACCCGCCCTATTCCTACCGGAAGGGCATCCTTGAGGCTTGCATCCGACAGGCCGTACGCCTTGCGACAGGCCGCGTTGTGGCGATGGTCCCGAACAAATGGCTGGCATCGCAGGGGCGCTACTTCCTGTTCGCGCAGGACCATGTTCCCGCCACCGTCCTGCATTATTGCCAGCGGCCATCGATGCCGCCCGGTGACATGATCGAGGCGATGGGTGACCGCGCCTATCGCGGTGGGAAGATCGACTATGCCGCAATCGTCTGGGATGTGCAGCGCCCCGTGCGCCATGGGCAGACCCGCACGATGTGGCTGCCGCCGCTTTCGCTGGCTCCGAGCGATTCCGATGATGGGGACGAGTTCTGATGGCCCGGCTGAAACCCGCCGAAGCTGCCGTGATGCAGCTGTGGGATGACGGGCGGTCGCTTGCCCAGATCGCCTGCAGCACCGGCATCAGCACCGCGCGTGTGCGGAAGATCGTCACTGAATATGCGGAGGGAGACAGTTCCCGCCGCGCCCGCGCCGTGATGCGGCGTGGTTCCGCCCAGCTCCTTCGCGCCATCCAAATCGCGCAGGGAGCTTCGTGATGGGAGCTTTGGTCATGCCTCAGAGCCTTGCAGAACGGTATCGCAACGCCCGCCTCGCCTTTGAGGCTCGAATGAAAATGGGACTCACCCCGCGTGATGCGGCGGCACGGCTGCGGTGGCAGGAAACTGACCGTCGCCTGCGTGCGCGCAAGGCGATGATGGACAGCAGCCAGCGGCCTGCGGTGACCCGCGAGGTTGAGGAACCGGATCAGGGCCTGATGTGGTTCCAGCGGGGAGACATGGCGTGACCAGCCCCTTCATCCCGCCATACGGACTGTACCGTGAGGCGAGCCATATCGTGGACAGCCTTGAAGAAAGCCCTGATTTTGCGGCCTACAATTGGGACCGGCTCGATAGTGACTGCCAAACGTGGATTTGCGCTATCGTCAAAGCGGCGCAGGAACGCGCGCGCAAAACTTCAGCCGACGTAATCAGGCTGGATGTGGTGCCGGTGAAGCTGGTTAATGTGCCGCGCCGTTCCGAGGACCCCGCGCTCGCCAAGGCCAATGACAATCCTGCCGTGTTTGGGCCTGACCAGACGGGGGATGCCCGATGAACCCCGAGCGCTTGCAGATCATCCGCGAAGCGGCGGAATCGCTGGCTGCCACGCCGCGCGCTGCGCGTGATGCCACGCCCGAGGCGCGGCCGGTGTTTGGGGGCCGCACTCATGTGAGTGCCGTGGTGCCAACCGGCTGGATCGAGCGCCGCCGTGCGCTGATCGCAGGCGCGTTGGCCTTCCTCAACACCAAGGGGCGCGGCGTTCAGGTTATCGACCGGGATGCGCGCGTGCGCCGGTACCGCTTGAACGGAAAAACAGAGCCAATGCTGGCCGAGGACGTGATCCGCTACGCGATCGCGCACGGCTTTGACGCTGAAACCATGAGCGCTGGGGGTAACCATGGCGCAGGCTAAGACCCATCCCGATCAGTTCGGCTTCTTGTTCGATGCACCCGTCAATGCGACCGCTGCAGGCGAGTTGGCGGGACTTGAGCGGGCGATCTGCGAATCTGTCGGTGAAGTGCTGAACAGCGACGGTCGCCGCCGCGAAGTGATCGCGGTGGAAATGGCCGCTCTGCTGGATGACGAAACCGTGAGCCGGGCCATGCTGGATGCGTATGCAAGCCCGGCAAAAGACCTGCATCGCATGCCGATGTCGCGATTTCTTGCGCTGATCGCGGTGACCAACCGTCACGACGTGTTCGACCGGCTGGTGCGCAAGATCGGGGCAGCAATTCTGGTGCGCGAAGAGGTCAAAACCGCGCGCCTTGGCCACCTCGACCGTGAAATTGAAAAACTCAAAGCCGAACAGCGTGCCCTGCGCGCGTCGGCTCCGCTTATCCGGGGGAACTGATGGCAACGCGCGCAATTCAGCCACAGGATATCGAAGCGCCTAAAGGCAGCTGGCTCACGGCAGAGCAGCTCGCTGGCCTTGGTCTGCCCGGCCTGCCTGCTGACAAGCGCTCGCTCAATCGCCGGATCGCACAGGAACGCTGGGCACTGCGCACCGATCGCAGCGGCAACCCGCTGGCACGGCCTGGCACAGGTCGCGGTGGCCCTCTGGAGTATCATGTCTCGTTGCTGCCAGGACAGGCGCGGCTGGCTTTGGCGCGGATGGGACTGGGGCAAGAGGATTCGCCGCAGGAATCGAGCGCGGCTTCGGAAGGCAGCTGGGATTGGTACGGCAAGCAGACCAACACCGTGCGGGCCGAGGCTGAGCGCCGCCTTGCGCTGGTCACTGACTTCTTTCTGCTGCGCGATAACGGCGCAACCAAATCAGCAGCGGTAACCGATGTGGCGGCAAACCACGGGGTCTCGCAGGCCACGGTGTGGAATTGGCTGAAGCTGGTCGAAGGAATCGCACCAGGTGACCGCCTGCCCGCGCTTGCGCCGCGCCGGAAGGGCGGCGGCGTGGAAGCCGAAATCGACGCCAAGATCTGGGAGGCTTTTCGCAGCGATTACCTGCGCCCGTCCAAGCCCACGCTGGCCCTTTGTTACGAACGCGCCGCTGCCCTGGCGAAATCGCGCGGTCTCTCAGTGCCCTCTGAGAGGAGCTTTCGCCGCAAGTTGGAGAGAGAAATGGACCCTGCAATCATCGAACTGGCCCGCAAGGGCGTAGAATTCATCCGCCGCGCTACGCCATCTGAGCGACGCACCGTCGATCACATGCGGCCACTGCAGATGGTCAATATCGACGGCCACACCTTCGACGTTTTCGTAAAGCTGGACGACGGCACGATCACGCGCCCGGTCATGGTGGCCATTCAGGACATCTACAGTCGCAAGCTGCTCGCGTGGCGCATCGGTCTTTCGGAAAATGCCGGGATCGTGCGGCTGGCCTTCGCCGATCTGTTCCGCAACCACGGCATCCCTGATTGCTGCCTGTTCGACAATGGCCGCGCTTTTGCGGGCAAGTGGATCACAGGCGGTGCGAAGAGCCGTTTCCGGTTCAAGATCAAAGAAGACGAGCCGGTCGGCCTGATGCGGAGCCTTGGCATCGAGATCAAGTGGGCCACGCCCTATCGCGGCCAGTCCAAGCCAATCGAACGCACTTTCAAGGACCTGTGCGACAGTGTGGCACGCCACCCGGCAGTGGAAGGTGCCTATACCGGCAACAACCCGCTGGCCAAGCCTGAGAACTACAAGAGCCGCGCAATTCCGATCGAGGAATTTGTTGCGCACGTGGCCGAGCAGATTGCCTTCCACAACGCTCGCAAGGGCCGCACCGGTGGCGCTTGCAAGGGCCAGAGCTTCGATGATGTGTGGGCCGAGGCTTATGCCCGCACACCGATCCGCAAGGCGACAGCCGAGCAGCTGCGCATCGCGCTGCTGACCGGTGAGCAGGTGACCTGCCGCCGACAGGACGGCGTGATCAGCCTTTTCGGCAACCGGTACTGGCACGAGGAGCTGATGCGCCATCGTGGCGAGAAGCTGACGGTGCGGTTCGATCCCGACAATCTGCATGGCGAGATCTATGTCTATGACCAGAAGGGCCGCTTCATGGTGGCCGCGCAGCTGATCGCCGACGTTGGTTTTGACAATGTGGAAGGCGCACGGACCAGCCAGAAGCGCGTGGCCGACGCCCGTCGCAAGCTGCGCGAAGGCCTTGCGGCCGAGCAGCTGCTGCAATCGGGCGAACTGGCGGCGATGCAGCCCAAGGTTTTGCCGGTTGATGAGCCGGTCGCGCCCGCGATTATCCCCACCCGCATTCGTGGCAACACCGCGCTCAAGATTGACCCTGCGCGGTCTGAACTGGCGGAGCCGCAGCTGCCGACGGGCGGCAACAAGATTCTGAACCTGTTCGGAAGGCTGAAGCCCGAAGACTGACCAGATGACGGCGGACGCGGGTGATCGCCAAATCCTTCCCGCGCCCTCCGGTCCCAATGAGAAGCCCCCAAAGAGACAGGAGTTTGGGTAGCATGACCGAAGATGAAGTAAACCAGCGCGAGTTCATTGAAGAGCAGCGCGCGTGGTTCAAAGCCCACAAGGCCGAGACGAATATGTCTTGGCCAGACCTTTCCATCAAACTCGGCAATCTGAAGTCCGGCACGGTCAGCCAGTTCGGTGGCAGCGGCTACAGCGGGCGTGAAATGCCGCTGGCCGAGGCGGTGCAACGCTATCGCCAATCGTTGATTGCGCGCGATACGACCTATGTCGATGCGCCGGATGTCCCCGACTATTTCGAGACCCAGACGACCGAGGAAATCATCGCGCTGCTGCACTGGTGTCAGCGCGGGAAGATGGTGGCGGTGCCGATTGGCTCCGGCCTTGGCAAGACCAGCGCCGCAATGCGCTTCTCGGAGCTTTACCCGCATGTCTACATCGTGCGGCTGCTGCCTTCGGAAGGCGCGCTTGGCCCGCTGCATGTCGCTGTGCTTAACATCCTTGGCGTGCCCAACGCATCGGGCCAGCCATCTTCGCTTTCCAAGGCGATCATCAAGCATTTGCGGGAAGCACACCGGCCTGTCCTGATCATCGACGAAGCGCAAGAACTGACGGTCAAGGGACTGGAGGAAATTCGCGGCTGGGCTGACTTGTCAGGCGCAGGGATTGCCCTGTTTGGCGATCAGCGGCTTGACCACCTGATCAAGAACGGCACCGGCAAAAGCGCGCTGCCGCAGTTGCAGCGCCGGATCAAGATGATGCCAGTGCGGTTGCAGCCCTATGCCCGCGACGTGGAAGCGTTGGCTGCAGCGTGGAACGTCACCGAAAAGCGGATGGTGACCGAGATCGGCCGGGTGGCGATGCGGCCCGGTGGCCTTGGCCTTGCCACGCAGTGCCTCGAAATGGCCGCGATGATGGCATCGGCAGAGCAGCAGCCAATGAACCTGACGCACCTGCAGGAAGGCATCGCCGACACGCTTCGCCGGAGTGTGGAAGCATGATCGCGCAGCTCATGGAGGCCGCAGAGGCGGCTGAGAACGCGACCTGCACCGGGCAATCGGTGCATGTGCTGCTGCGGGCCGACGGCATCGTCGTGCGCTCACGGATCGAGACCGATTTCCTCGGCTGGTCGCGCGAGTTTTCGATCAGCTGGGACGAGTTCGACATCGATCCGGCCAAGTTGCCCGCGATGGTGCGCTACGAGGCCGAACTGATCAGCGAACGGCGGCAGGAGGTGCCGGTACTCAAGGTTGCACCGGCAGGCGAACGGCCTGCGGTGCGGCTTATCGAGCGCGAGGACTGGCCGGTTCTGGCGATGGAGGTGGCGACAATCGCGGTCTGCCTGCCTTTGGCGGGGGGGCTGTTCTGATGCCAAAGCTGCAGTTTAATCCGTCGAACCTGATGCCCCGGAATTTAGCGGAGGAGGACGTCGAGTTAATCTTTGAATTCCAAAATGGTTGGTCAGTTTTGGCCAAACCTTACGGAACCACTGGCAATTCTTTCTTCATGTGGGTGAAGCACCCGAAGCTGATCGACGGCGAGACCGGCGAGGCTGAATACCACTGGCGGGAAACCAGCGGCTCGCAATTGTGTGTGGGCGATGCCGAGCTTCTTACATTTGCACTTAAGTTCGCGGTTATCGGCTCTCCTAGGAAGCAGCTTTTGCAGACCATTGCCAAAAGCCGCAGGCGAAAATCCAGTGCGCAGAATTCCACATGTGTCGGAGCCGCGCAGTGATCGGCGGGCAGCCCTTCTGGCGCGACCAGGACGCGATCCGTCCTGTGGTTTCGGCGCTCCTGTTCGAACCTGATGAGGATGGGCCGCGCTTCGTTTCGGTCCACACGGCCATCGGGCTGGCAGCGGCGATGTTCGGCGTCCAGCGCCACGATATCATTTCGGCGCGCCGCCATCCCGAGTTGGTCAAAGCGCGGGCACTGGTGACGTGGATTCTGCGCAACGTGCCCGTGCAGCCGATGAGCTACCCGAAGATCGGCCGCGCGCTGGGCGGACGCGATCACACCACGATCATGCACGCGCACCAGATCGCCATCCGGCTGCGGCTGGAGGACGAGCGGTTTGCCCGCACGTGCCGGGCGATCTGCATTCACTTCGGCCTTTCGAGGAGAAACCGCCATGGCAACTAGCGTCGCCTTCGCGCCCCGTGCGCAGTTCGACCAAACCAGTCAGCACCGTCGCTCGATGATCGGCAAGGTCAAGATTGCGATCAAGCAGCTTGGCATCGAGGACGACGACTACCGGCAAATTCTGCTGAGCCAGACCGGCAAGATGAGCCTGAAGGATTGCTCTGATCAGCAGATCGGCCGGGTGCTCGATCATCTGAAAAAGAAGGGCTTCCAGCCTCTCCCGCCCAAGAAAGCTGCGGCGCATCCCATGGCGCGCAAGGCGCGGGCGCTGTGGATTTCGCTCTACCATCTGGGCGCAGTCCACAACAGCAGCGAACAGGCGCTGGAGGCCTTTGCCGCGCGCCAGCTCAAGTGCGAACGGCTCGCCTGGGCGAACCAGCGCGAGGCTGACAAGCTGATCGAGGCGCTGAAATCCATGGCCAAGCGCGCCGGGTGGCTGCAGCACTCGCCGGTCACCGGCAGGATGCTCGGGCCAATCGAACTGCGGTCTTCGCTTTGCAGCGCGATTCTGGTGAAGCTGAAGGAAGCTGGTGCGGTGCCTGCCGACTGGCACCTTCACGACGCCGCATGGAAGCTGTGTGGCATCCCCAACGCCAAGGCCGATCCGTGGTCCGCCGAGGACTACCAGCGCCTCGCCGCCGAGTTGGGCAAGCATTTGCGCGAAGCCGGTGCGGCGCAGCCGATGAATGGCCAGATTGTTCAGGAGGGCGGGATCGATGGCTAAAGCTACTCGCGCATTCCTCGACAATTCGGGAAAGCTGCATTCGACGCCGGAGAACGCAACCCTCTCCGATATCGCATCAATTCTTGGCCGCATTGGCGCTGACACTGGCATAACTGCCGGACTTGCCCAGAAAATTTTTGAAAAGCGTGCCGAACTCGAAGCTGCGTTCAGTGACTACGACAGCCTCTGTGAGGCTGGTGATGCGTAGGCGCTGTGCGGCAGACAGCCGCTACCGCAACCGGTTCTGGCGAGCCTTGATCGCGTTCTACGCGGTTCCTTTTGTCGCCTGTGCCATGGCCTTGATCGTGCGCGAAGTGTTGCGCTGGGGATGACGCTTCCCGCCGCCTCCGAAGGCACCGGTTCGCTGGTGCTCGACGACCTCGCCGATGTGATCGGCGAGGAAGCGGCGATGGCGTTCGCGTTGCGCTTCCGGGGGCTGCGGCTCTACATCCCCAAAGACCCCGCAAACGAACCACGGATTGCCGAGACCATCGGGGACGAACTTGCCACACGGCTTTGCGATGCGCTGTGGCGCACGACCCTGACAATTCCGCGCCGGGAAGCCGAACGGCGTGCTGTGCACGGGCTCTGCAAAGAGGGCCTGACCAAGCAACAGATTGCGGAGCGGTTGCACATCACCGAGCGGCAGGTGTATCGACTTCTCGAATCAGCATCGCCTGCTGTGCGCCGCGCCCGCCGCGCCACGCATCACGACCCCCGCCAGATCACGATGTTTTGAGCGCACGCTACGGCTTGTGCTGACCATCGCCATATAACGCGGCGGAACGCCCGGCCCCTATCCGGGCTGCATGACTTCAGCCGCTACCCCAGCCTCCGCACCAACTCCCGCGCCGAATGCGCTGGGCGATAATCCACCTGCCGAGATTGTCGTGCAGGGCTATTCGCGCCGCTTTGCCCTCGCCGTGCGCGAGCTGCTCGACATCGAGGGTGGTCATGTCAACGACCCCGTCGATCGCGGCGGTGAGACGAAATTCGGCATTTCGCTGCGGTTCTTGGCCGCCGAAGGTGTGTTTGACGAGGACGGCGACGGCAAGGCCGACTTCGATCTCGACATGGACGGCGATATCGACGGGGCAGACATTCGCGCGCTGACCATCGGCGATGCGATCTATCTCTATCATCGTTGCTTCTGGGTGCCGCTGAAGGCCGAAACCTTCCCGCAGCCTGTTGGTGAAATGATGTTCGATCAGGCCGTGAACGGCGGCATGGTGGCAGCACGCAAGCTGCTCCAGCGGGCCATCAATTCGGTCCTGCTTCTGATCCCCGGATCGAAAAAGGGCGTTGCTCTTCTCCAAGTTGACGGTGTGATCGGCAATGCCACGCAGGATTGCCTGCGGCAGGTGCTCGATTTTCCCGGCCTTGGCCTGCCTGCACTGGTCACTGCTTACCGCGATGCTGTGCGCGAACGGTACCGCGCAATCGTACGGCGCTACCCCAGCCAGCAGCGCTTCCTGCGCGGCTGGCTGGCACGTGCGGAAAGGCTGGGCCGATGAAGCTTTCAGCCCTTTCATGGGTCGCGACTGCGCTCGCGCTGGCCGGTCTGGTGTTTCTGGCCAGCGACCGTTTCAAGCAGAAGGAAAAAGCCGATGCAGCTGCACGCTGTGCCGTGGCTGCGGACAAGCCGCTGGCCGATCTGGCCGACTGCCCCAAGCCGATTGCCGACCAAGTGACCGTCGCACGGCAGGCCGCGCGGTGCGATGCCGCCGCCGCGCGTGATGACGGGCGGTTCATTGTCATCAACGCCTGCGGGGCGGGCGTGAAGCGGCTGCATGCGATGCATGACGCGGCTGCGAGCCGTGTGGCCAATCTGGAGGTCGAATTGTCTAAGGCGCGCGCAGGCACCACTGCCGCCGTCAGCCGCGCCGAAACGCGCGCCATCACTCTCACCGAAAGGAAAGAAGATGCCCGCAAGGCAATCGAGGCTGCGCCACGCGATAGCGCTGGCCGCATCACTTGCGACGCTGAGTGCCTGCGCCGCCTCCAGAAGTGAGGAACCGCAGCGCGCCGCCGATCCGGTGATCGAGCGTGTGACTGAAACAGTAACCGTTTGTCCGGCCGAGCTGCGCCAACCGGTGCCACAGCGGCCACGCCCTGAGGAAGACGCTGAGCTGACTGGAAATGCCAGCGGCATGGTGTGGCTGGACAACATGCTCGGCTGGGCCGGGCTGATCGAACTGCGGCTGATCGACGCCGCCAAGGAGTGCATGTGAGCGACGAGATCGTCACGATTGACCCTGATGGTTTGGCACCCCGCGCGGCGGCATCCGACAATCTGTTTGCTGTGGTGTTTGCGCCGGGCGGCCAGCTGCAGAAACTGCCATTCGATAAGCTGTTGACCAAGCTGATCGCGGCCAACCTTGCCAAGGACACAGAGTTATCTCTACGCGCTGACCTCGATCATGCGGCGGACAGTGTTGCGCTCGTCTTTAACGATCCAGTTGCGGCCAAGAACGGCTGGTGGAGAAAGATTGGCGGGGTCGGCACTGGCGACTGGATTCAGTTTGAAGTCCTAGCAAAGTCCGTCCGGGACGATGCCGAGGGATTTGCCGCGCTGTCGCTCGCACGCGCAAATGCGGCGGCGGAATCCAACAACGCCGCCACCTTTGCCGCGCTGCAGCGCGCGTTCGTCACCATTGACGGGCGCAATGCCTATGCTTCGGTTTCGCCCCGTTCGGCGTGGAATGGCACTGTCGGAACGGGTTTCACCTCGCCGCCGGTCGATCCCACCCGCACCACGGCCAAGCCTGCGATGCGGCTTGTGGTGCCGCCACGGCAGCGGTTCACCAATCATCTTGTTGTCGGCGTGCTGGCGGCGGCGAACAATCGCGGTCGGCTTGATAATCTGGGCGTGATGGCGGTGCGTTGCCATTATGAGGGCAATGTGGCCACGTGCCTTGAGCCAAGCTGGCGGTCGTACCTCGACGCCAATGGGCAGCAGCAATCCGTCTTCGCCCACTGGTTCGTCCTTGTCCACAACGGGGTTAACAGTGCCGACGCATCCAATGGCGGGGCGCATGTTTACTTCGAGAGCATTCCGCTCGATTCAACAATGCAGAACCGGGTGATCGGGCCGATTGAGTTCTTCCCGCGCGGCACGTTGAACGACACCGAACTGACCATCGCGCCATCCTTGGCCGAAGTACCCGGATCGCGGTATCAGACCTTCCTTGCCGCGATGAACTTCATCCGCACGAACAATCGGCACTTTGCGCTGATTACGGCGACCGAAGCAGGTAACTATGACCTTGGCCAGATGCCAGCGGCCTTTGCTACGCGCGGACACACCATCATTCGTGCGACAGCTCCAATCACGATTGCCAAGAGCAGCTACACCACGGATACGGCAGCAGTGCTTCGCGCGCGGCTTGATCCGCTGTGGTTCCAAGGCAGCAACATCACCATAGATTTCCAGAATATTGAGGAAGTCTACAACGATGCTTCGATCACGTTGCCGAATGGCAATTACGAGCATGTGCTGGAAGGTATCCGCGTTACAAACAGTGCAACGCTGGAAAGCCTGCGCCGCAAAGGGGTGCCGCGCGTAGCTGCGCGCTTCAGGGGCCGCGCCTATTTCCTCGGATGCCAGATCGACAATGTGCTTAACCCCTGCCTGAACGCATCGCTTGTGCTGTGCTGCACAGTCAGCCAGATCGGGGCGGATGTTTTCAGCGATGCGCTGTGTGTGATCCATACGCGCTGCGATGATGTTGACAGTTCATGGTTCCAACTTGAGCGACCGGCCATGTCGGTTACCTACACCGGCGCGGGCACAAACTGGGGCCTGCAAACATCCGGCAACAGCGATGCGGACAGCAGAACATTTACGGCCCGCGTAGACGGCGCAGTTGTTGGCACCTTCACCGTAGGAGCGACGGAAGCGCTGTTTGCCACCGGAACAAACTATGACGTGGCCGATGTGGTGGGCTGGATAAATGGGCTGGGTGCCGGATGGTCTGCCACTTTGATCGACGATACGCGGCGCGCTTCTGCGCTTTCCATTGCGGGTGCAAAAGGGGCGGCGTTCAACCAAACATTGGCGATCGGGGCCACCCTTTCAGTGGTCAGCATGTTCGATCTTCATGGGGATTGGTTCCAGCAGCAGGGCAATATTCAGGAGAATGTGATCTGCAACGGCAATCTATCCACGAACATGGTGACGCAAGACATCATCACAACGGGCATTTCCGGGGCTGGTGCACGCTGCCGGGATTCTGTCTTCATCAACAATGCCTGGCACCACAAGACCACTGACCGATACAACACCGGTTATGGGTTGGCTGCCAACATTCAAAGTCAGCTTCAGCGGCAGCACAGCCATGTTGTGATCGCGCACAATAGCTGGTCCGGGCAATCCATGGCCTTGCGCGGCGATATTGGCGGGGGCGCTGCCTACGCTGCTGACACGTATTGTCTGATTGCCAACAATGCGCTGCGCGGCCTTGCCTGGCAAGGAACGACCAACACGAATGTGTCCATTCAAGACAACCATCTTGAAGCCGGGGCGACAAACCCAACCAACGGCACGGGCACATCGATTGGAGGCACACCGGCCACCTTTTATGTGCGCGCTTCGGAGGGAGACTTTTCGCCTGCGGGCGAGCTGCTGACCAACACCAAACCTTCGAAACTGCGCCTGCCACTACGCGGGCCGGTGCGTTCACCACTGGCACCTGCCGGGGCTGTGGCATGACTTCAGGAGACAAACCGATGAACCTTTCCGATTTCATGCCAGCGATCCGTTCCGGCATTGCCAATCTAGAATCTCAAATCGCGCTGGCCGAAGTGCTGGGCGGGATGACGGCCATTCAGACTGCCGAACTGGCAGGCAGCACGGTGGCCACGGTGGCTGACGTGCTGCAGCGGGTGATCGACGGTGATGTGGATGCCAGCGCTGCCGATGAGGCCGAGCTGCGCGCGATCTACGACGAGGTGCTGGAAACGCGCAGCGCATTCGATGCGTGGCGGGTTGAAACGGGTGGCGTGGCGTGATCGCACCCCTATCCTTTCCCAAATTCTTAAGCGGCTGGCTTCCGGCGTTGGCGGTAAGCGCTACGCTGAGGCCGTCGCCGCGCTTGGCGGACGCGTTCGTCGTGCCGATCGGCGGGGTGGCGTTTCCGCTGCTGACCTGTGCGCTGGGTGCGCTCGGCGTGCTGCTGGCGCGGCCCTTGGCAAGGCGGGCGGAAGAGGCGCTGCCGCTGCGACTGTTCCTTGTCGTCAGCACGATCATGCTGGTGACGGTGCAAATCTGGATCATCGATACCCGGCCCAATGCGCTCTTTGCCTTTGTGGTAGCGATTGGCCTTGGCTTCTCGGGATATTCGCTGATCGAAATGGTGGCAGCGCAGGTCCGCCAGATGATCAGCCGCGTGACCGGCGATCTCACATCTCAGAGCGGGAAGCCCGACGGCAACGTCGCTCCCCTTAACCCGAAAGACCCGAACTCATGAGCGAGAGTTGGCTTGAGCTGGCCATTATCGGCTTCATCATCTGCGGCATTGCCTTTGCCATCTACAGGACCGGGGCGGCAAATCCTGAAACTACCGGAGCGTTAGGCGCGCGGTTCGGCACGCTGGAAAACGAGTTTGTGCAGGTCAAAGGCAAAGTCGATCACATCGAGCGGCAGATGGTCGGCCTTGAAGGATCGACCGCCAAGACCGCCGATTTCAAACGACTGGAGCATGATGTGAGCGAGC
Source organism: Novosphingobium sp. (assembly GCA_041639635.1). Classification (GTDB taxonomy): domain Bacteria; phylum Pseudomonadota; class Alphaproteobacteria; order Sphingomonadales; family Sphingomonadaceae; genus Novosphingobium. The sequence continues at coordinate 27,958 of JBEQBV010000002.1, read as the reverse complement.
TTCGCGAAGACGTGGTCAGCCTTCAGCAAGCGGTCGCCGCAATGGGTGCCGATACTGCCCACAGCCGTCGCCAGATCGACCGGCTTTATGACTTCATCGTGGAAAAGGGGATGAGCAAGTGAGCCTCTCTGCCGACTTCGCACCGATCCATGACGGGCACGTGCGCCTCGCCATGTTGCGCCTGCTGGACGAACAGCCCGGCTATTGCGCCAACGACAGCGTGCTGTTCGACGCGGTCAATGCTGTTGGGCTTTCGGTCACGCGCGCCCAGGTGCGCGGTCACATCGAATGGCTGCAGGAGCAACGGCTGGTGACCTATCAGACTGCAGGCAGCGGTTTGATGGTTGTCACCATCGGCGAACGCGGCGCAGACGTGGCCAAGGGCCGTTCCACCGTGCGTGGCGTGCAGCGCCCTAGCCCGAGGGGTTGAGCGCACTCTCATGGCCCTCTCACCCGCCGCAGCCAAGAACCGCCGCAAGCACCGGCCTTCGACCGTGGACCGGCTTGACCCGGAAATCCGCGAGCTGATCGGCAAGCTGCGCGTCGATCAGGGTTGGACGATCGACGAAATCCGCGACCAGCTGATCAAGATGGGCCAGGGCCATGTCAGCCGGTCGGCGCTGGGCCGTCACGTTCGCACGATCGAGGACGTGAGCGCCGACATGCGCGAGACGCGGGCCTATGCCGAGGCGTTGGCGCGTGAAGTGGGTAACAGCGACCAGAGCCGAATGCTCGATCTGAATTCGCAGCTGCTGCAGGCCAACATGTTCAAGCTGATGCTGGCAGCCAAGGACGGCGAAGGTGTGCAGCTGGGACCGAAGGACGCGAAGGACTTTGCCGACGCGCTGCGTTCCATCGCGCTGACCCGCAAGACGGACATGGACGTGGTCGAAAAGGCCGAGAAGCGCGCCGCCGAAAGAGCCACCAAAGAAGCCGCTGAGAAGGCCGTCACGCTCGCTCGGTCAAAGGGCCTTTCCAAGGACACCGTCGAGGCGATCCGCTTTGCCGTGCTGGGAGCTGACTGATGCTGGCCGATCCGATCGACGAAACATACAAGTTGGTGCCGCCATCCGGCGCAGATTGTGCGCACAATCAGAACGGTACTTGCACCCGGCCAATCGGCAAGCATTTCAGCGCGGGCTTCAATGGCTACCGGTCGCGGCTGCATGTCGGCTGCGCAACCGAGCGCAGCCGTGAGCGCGATCTGACCAAGCGGCTGTGCTGCGGTCCTTTGGCGCGGTTCTTTGAACCGAAGGGCGCACTGGCGCCAATGGGCGGCATGCAGGGCACCGTGATCATCGACGAAGGGGCGTTGTTCACCCGCGTGCATGACACCGTCGGCGATAGTGACGGGGATGATGGCGCATGACGCAAAGCATTCTGGGCCGCGTTCGTGCCGAAGGCTATTCGGAAGGTTTCCGGAATGCCTCCGCGCAGTCCACGGAGGACGCATACTGGTTAGGCTGGGAGCATGCCCTCACCATAGCACAACGGGAAAATCGGCGCTGGCGTTGGTTTTGCTTTCTGAGCGGCGTGGCACTTGGCGCGCTGGCGGTTGCGTTCACATGAGCAACCTGATCATTGATGGGGCAGCGATTTTCCTTGCCATCCTGTTTTCCTGTGTCGCGCCTGTTTGGGTGAGCACTGCCATTTGGTGGTTTGACCTTGATTGGCGCGTCCAGTCGCTCCCGCTGCGGCTTTGGCGCGCTGTCACATGGTTTCCCTGGTGCATCTGGAATGAAATCCGGGGAGGCACTGTTTGAAGCTCTCTCCATCTGACCAGGCAAAGCGCGACGCGGAGATCCGCGCGCGGGAAATCCAGGGCGACCGTGCCGCCTCGGAAAGCGCGATCATGCGCCTGCCGAAGGGTGACCTGCTGCTGGCCTATCAGCAGAAGCCGGTGAACCTGCTGTTTGCGGGCACCGCGCTGCTCGTGATCGAGAAGTCCCGCCGCATCGGCCTGACATGGGGCATGGCTGCCTATGCCACGCTGAAGGCGGCAAGTGCGACTGAAGCCGGTGGCCAGAACGTCTGGTACATGGGCTACGACAAGGACATGACCCTCGAATTTATCGAGGTCTGCGCGATGTGGGCGCGCGCGTTCGGCCACGTCGCCGGCGACGTGATGGAGGACGAGGTCCTCTACATCGACGACAACGGCAAGGAACAGGGCGTCAAGGCGTTCTCGATCCGCTTTGCCTCGGGCTTCCGCATCACGGCGCTGCCCAGCGTGCCACGCGCCCTTCGCGGCAAACAGGGCATCGTGATCATCGACGAAGCCGCGTTCCACAAGGATGTGAACGAAGTCATCAAGTCGGCGATGGCGCTGCTGATCTGGGGCGGGCAAGTCGTCGTCATCTCGACGCATGACGGCGTTTCCAACCCTTTCAACGTGCTGCTGGAAGAGATCAAGGCGGGCAAGCGCAAGGGCGTGCCGCTGAAGATCACGTTCGCCGATGCGATGGAGGCTGGCCTCTACGAACGTGTCAAAATGGTCTCCAAGACCAAGGGCACGGACCTCCCCGCGAAAGAGGCATGGGAAGCCGACATCCGCGCTGCTTATGGCGAAGATGCTGGCGAGGAACTGGATTGCGTGCCCAAGATGGGCAGCGGCGCGCTGATCAGCCTTGAGGACATCATCGCGTGCGAACATCCAGAAGCGGGCATTGCCGACCTCTATTCTGGTGGCCTGATGTATGTCGGCCGCGACGTGGCGCGCCGCCGCGACGGGCAGGTGCAATATGGCATGGAGCTGGTCGGAGACGTTCTTTGGCAGCGCGACACTTACGAAGAAGTCCGCCAGACCTTTGCGCACCAGGATGCGTTTTTCGACAACCTTTTCGAGACCCGCCGCGTCGTCCAGGCGCGCGTTGACCAGACCGGCATGGGCGAAAAGGTGGTTGAGGACCTGATCATCAAGCATGGCGCGTCCCGTGTCGTCGGCGAGCTGCTGACCGGGCCGACGCGCTATGACCTCGCGATCGGGCTGAAGAAGCGGTTCGAGCAGCGGAAAATCCGCATCCGGCCCGATTCCATCACGCGCGCCGATCTGATGGCGCTGAAGAAGGTGGGGTCGGAGCAAGCGGGCACTATCCGCATCGTCAACGACGGCGATGTCCATGCCGACCGCTTCTGGGCCTACTCGCTGGCCTCGCGCGCTTGCGAGCTGGCGGGCAGCCTGTTCGAATATCGGGGCATCGGATCGGGCGGCAAGTTTCAGGGCGGACCAAAGCGCGGCCAAGCCGGGTGGGTCCACCCCGACGATATCGGCCGCGAAACGCGCGGTCATCGCTTCAATGCTCCGGGAGCTTGGTAATGGCAGAAAATCAGCATGTGACGTGCCCGAATTGCAAAGGCAGCAAGTACAGCGTGATCATGGAAACCCATCCCTCAGGCGGCAGGAAGGGTGGCCCCGGACGTTTGTGCGGTGACTGCGGCTACAACTGGACGGTTGGATACGATGATGCCGCCTGCACGTGGTATCTGCATCCTGAGACCGAGCGTCTGGTCGATGAGTTCGCGCAGGCGCTCAAGCGTCGCCTGCTTCTTGCGCAGCTGGAGGGCACCTTCATCCATCAGTGGATGAACCCGGAGTGGCGCGATCAAGCGCTTGAGCGATTGAAGAAAAACATTGCCGCTGATCAGCCGCTCGACGTTGCGGCCTATGCTGCTTTCTTCTGGCGGCATGGTTGGTCGATGAAGGCAACGGAGGTTCCACCCAGTGGCCAGTAATCCGCCCGTCCTCGTTGACCAGTTCGGTCGGCCGATTGTGCGCGAGGCGCTGACCCGCGAGATTGCTGCGCCGACGCGGGCGTCTGTGCGCACGATCCAGTCGGGCCATCCGGCGCAGGGCCTCGATCCCGGTAAGCTGGGTACGATCCTGCGCGGGGCTGAAGATGGCAATGCCATCGCCTATTTCGAGCTGGCCGAGGAAATGGAGGAGAAAGACCTTCACTACCTGTCCGTGCTGGGCACGCGCAAGCGCGCGGTCTCGCAATTGCCGATCGAGGTGGAACCAGCTGACGATAGCGACCAGGCAAAGCAGGATGCCAAGCTGGTCGAAGACTTCCTTGACCGTGATCTGCTCGAATCCGAACTGTTCGACATTCTCGATGCCATTGGCAAAGGGGTGAGCACGGTCGAGTTGATCTGGCAGACCACGTCTTCGCTTTGGACCCCGCGCATGCTGAAATGGCGCGATCCGCGCTGGTTCGAGTTTGACAAGGTTGATGGCGAGACGCTGTTGCTGCGTGGTGGCGAGCAGGGCATCGGCCCTGGCACACCGCTGCCTGCGGCCAAGTTCATCACGCACCTGCACCCGGCCAAGAGCGGCTTGCCGATCCGCAGCGGCCTCGCCCGGATTGCGGCGTGGGGCTACATGTTCAAGAACTTTGCGATCAAGGATTGGGTGATCTTCCTTGAAGCGTTCGGCCACCCGCTGCGCATCGGCAAGTACGGGCCGAACGAGAGCGAGGACAACAAGCGCATCCTTGAGCGCGCGCTCTACCAGCTGGGCACCGATGCTGCGGCGGCTTTTCCTGAGACCATGTCCGTCGAGTTCATCGACCGGAAGGGCGGCACAGCCCCGAATGACCTGTGGCGCAGCCATGCCGAATACTTCGATATGCAAATCTCGAAGGCGGTGCTGGGCCAGACGAACACGACCGATGCGCAGGCCGGTGGCATGGGATCGGGGCAGGCCAATGTGCACAATGACGTGCGCGGCGACATCGAGCGGGCCGATGCCAAGCTGCTGGCCGCAACGCTCAACCGCGATCTGGTCGTGCCGCTGGTGCTGCTCAACCGGGGGATGCGCGACAAGTATCCGCGCATCAAGATCGGCAGGCCCGATCCGGTGGACGTGGAAGGCATGGTCTCCTCGGCCGAGAAGCTGGCGGGCATGGGCGTGGAAATCGACGGCGAGGAAATGCGCGAGCGCGCTGGCCTTCCCGCGCCGCGCGAAGGGCACAAAATACTCATTGTGGCAGGTGCCCAACCGGCAGTTTCGGACCCGGCAAATGACCCTGCCGGAAAAGGCGCAAGGATGCCTGCACGAGCGCCGGGAGCCACGCTTCCCCGCGAAATGGACCCGGCTACCCTCTTAGACCCTCTTAAAGCGCCACAACGGGCAAGTGAACGCGCTCTCAACAGTGTCACAAGCAACCTGCCGGAGCGTGAGCCGGATGCCATCGCCCTGACCACGCAAGAGGCACTGGACGATTGGGAAGCGCTGATCGAACCTCTGCTGGAGCCGGTGCGCGGGCTGATCGATGAAAGCAGCGACCTTTCCGAGCTGCAATCGCGTCTAGCCGAGGCGATTGAAAGCATGGACGCGGGCATGTTTGCGCAGGCGCTGGCCAAAGGATCGTTCGCAGCGCGCATCGCCGCCCTGGCAAAGCCTGAAGCGGGATAAGGCGTGGCAGCGGATGATCTGACCCAGGCGCAGTTTGCGATCGCATTCGACTTCGCGAGGAGCGAGGCTGGAACTTATCGCGATGCGTCGGGCGTTGCTGTCAACGGGACGGTGAACGTGCCCCGCTTTGATCACGATATCGAAGGGATGCCGCGCGGGCTTCTGGTCATGGCCGGTTACGAGCTTGGCGGTGGCGATCGCGTGACGATCAAGACCGCCGCGCTGCCGGAGGACGTCTTTGACCTGCTGACCCCGCAGGCGGCGGATGTCACTATCCTTCACCGGTTTGCACCTGCAGTGGCGGACGACGGGCAATGGCGTGAAATTCGCCGCGCTTGGTATAGCCGGAATGCCAAGGCAGCGATTGACGCTTTGCTTGCGTCATCTGGGCATCATCTGGAAATCGGGCTGGTCCGGGGCTTTCGCCGCAACATCAATGGCGAAGTGCGCTATCGCGATCAGGTGTGGCAGCTGGCGGGCGTGCTGCTCACCGGCTCGGCCGCGCTGACAGATGGACAGGGGCGACCGCTGATCATCGCAGGCGCGGCCAAGGTCATCTGACGCCATGGCCGAAGTCGAACCGTTCCCGCGCCTCGATCCGGCAGAGGCGATCGCGTTCTTCCGGGCCAAGGGCTGGGAAATCGCCTTCGACTGGCGCGATGTCTGGCAGGAGGAAAATGCCCGCGCCTTCACCGTGGCCAAGGCAATGAGCCGCGATCTGCTGGAGGACATTCGCGGGGCCGTGGATACCGCGCTGGCCGAGGGACAGACGCTACAGCAGTTTTCAAAGGACCTTGCCCCGCGTCTGTTCGCGCGCGGATGGTGGGGCAAGAAGCTGATGACCGATCCGCAGACCGGCGAGCAAAAGGTCGCGCAGCTGGGCAGCCCGGCGCGATTGCGCACGATCTATGAAACCAACCTGCGCACCAGCTACATGGCCGGGCGCTGGCAGCGTATCGAGCGGGCCAAGGCGGTGATGCCGTTCATCCGCTATGTCTCGGTTATGGACGGTCGCGAGCGCGAACAGCATGGCGCATGGCATGGCACGATCCTGCCGGTCGATCATCCGTGGTGGGACACGCACTTCCCGCCCTGTGGCTGGGGATGCCGCTGCGATGGTCAGCCGGTGAACAGGCGCATGATCGAGCGCCGTGGCTGGAAGATTGAGGAGCCGCGCAAGTTCCCCCAGCGCACCTATGTCAACAAGCGCACCGGCGAAGTGACCAAGGTCGAACGCGGCATCGATCCGGGCTGGAGCTACAACGTGGGCAAGGCCTCGCTCGATGCGATGACGCCCGCGCCCCGGTTGGGCGGCGATGCTGGTGAGCTGAATGCCGCCACCTTCTCAGAGGCCGAATTTGCGAGCGTGAGAGAGTTCTTTGCAGCGTTCGGCCTCGACAACCGCGAGGCGGCGCAAAAGGGTAAGGTCTGGGAGGATGCAGCCGGTTGGCCGATGGCGATATCGCTGGGCCTGCTGCGCGGCCCGACCGGACGGATGGTCAAGCTGGCCGCGCGCGATCGGCGGGCGCTGGCCGCCGCTGCCCGGATCATGCTTGCGCCGCAAAGCATCGGCTGGGTCTGGGTCAAAGGCCTCGACGGCAGAGCCATGTTTGTGCGCCGTTTCGTCTCGGCCGAGGGTGCAGTTGATGTTGCGCGCGGCTTCTGGCGCTGGCGTTTGGGCAGGGTCAAAGCGGCCGACGCCGGGTTGCTGGTGTGGACGGCTGAGGAAGGCGCGCTCAACGCCAGGCGCAGCTACGTTCGTAACAAGAAGGGGCAATTCGCTTCCACACCCGGAAGCGGCGGCTGGGAGCGGCCCGACAGAGCAGCTGCACGCGCAGCGATGCTCAACGCACAGAACGGCAGCGAAGTATCGCCGTTCGCCCGTGTCAAACTCGGTTCGGTTTCAAGCCGGGCGGTCGCAGTCGGCAAGGCCAGCGGTGTCGATATCACCGGGCGCGGCATTGTTCTCGATCACAGGGTTGCGGCGCATATCATCGAAAAGCATGGGCCGGAGGTTGCGGCAATTTCCGGTGAGATGCCGATCACGGGCAAAATGCTGATGAACCTGCACCGCCACATCAACGCGGCACACACCATCGAGCGGAGCGGCTTCGGTCACAGCAACATGAAGCGGCTGAAGGCCAGTTTCAGTGTCGGCTCTTCAAACATCGCCGCGATCGCCGATATCTCGACAAACAACATCATCCTCGTCTCGGTGCACGAGGAACGCCCGAACGGGAAGAAACTCAACCGCGAAGCTCATGCAAAAGTGCGCAAGGCGCGGGAAAAGAAGGCACGCGCGGCAGAAAATGCAAAGCGAAGGTGAATACCACGTGCCTACATGCTCGATCGCGGGGATGGAGCCCAAGGCCTCACGTCCAAAACGTAACGCGGCCTGACGGATATAGGTGATGCGTGTTGGCCAATCAACAGGCTTGGCGAATCGCGGATGTTGCGCCTAAGCAGGGCTTCCACCACGGGGTCGGAATATCGCGGCACCTTTGAGGGCCTGCTGACCATCGTCGTGTAACGCCGCCGATCAGCAGGCCCCTACAGCCGGTTTCATGACCGGCAAATCCATCACCCTCCCCGCGAACGAAGAGACTGCGCTTGCATCGCTGCAGGAGCTAGTCGGCGCGGATGGTGCGGTGAAACGCGAGTTCCTTGTGCTGCCGTTTGGCAATCCCTTCTATGGCCGCGATGGGCGCGGGCCGTGGATCATGCGCGACAAGGCCGATGCCGAGCGGGTGCTGAACTTCACCCGCCAGACGCTGGGCGGCGTGGATATGATGGTCGATTACGATCATGCGTCCGAGCTGGCTGCGCCCGAGGGCAAAGGCCGCGCGCTTGCGGCGGGCTGGGTCAAGGACCTGCACATCAAGGATGATGGCATCTGGGCCAGCGTGGACTGGACGCCGCAAGCCGAGGCAGAGCTGGCGTCGCGCCAGTACCGTTACATCAGCCCCTATTTCCGCGTGGACAAGACCACGCGCGAAGTCACGCGCCTGGTCAACGCAGGCCTGACCAACACGCCCAACCTGGAATTGCCTGCGCTGGCCCACATGCGGGCTGGCACTGTTGATGGAGAAAACCCTGACATGACCATGATCACCCTTGCCCTGGCGAGCCTCGCCACGGCGCTGGCGATCCCGGCCGAGGGCCTTGACGAAAGCAAGGTCCTTGCCGCGATCGACAAGCTCAAGTCCGAGCGCGATGGCAGTGAAGCGGCGCTCAATGCCACCCGCGCCGAGCTGGGCCTTGCCGCAGACGCGGGCAGCGAAGCTGTGCTGGCGGCTGTCCAGTCGGCGAAAGCTGCCGGAAAGCCCGATCCGACCCAGTACGTGCCCAAAGCTGGCTACGATGAAGCCCAGGCGCGGCTCAAGCGGCTCGAAGAAGACCGCGTGCTGGCATCGGTCGATGCTGCTGTGGCCTCTGGCAAGCTTCCGCCTGCGATGAAGGGCTGGGCGATCGACCTAGGCAAGAAGGACGAGGCCGCGCTCAATTCCTACCTTGCCGCCGCTGTGCCGTTCCCGGCCGGGTCCACCCTCAACGGTGAAGCGCCCAAGCCCGAGAAGGGCAAGCTCACCGAAGAAGAAAAGGCGATCTGCTCGATGATGGGGCTGAGCGAGGCCGAATTCATCAAGCACCGCGATGAAGGGAGCCTCTGATGGCCGCGCTGACTGACGTTCGCATCACTCCGTCGCGTGACGGGGTAATTTTCAACCGGGCCATCGCAGCGACCAAGAAGATCTTCGAAGGCTCGCTGGTCTGTCTTAACGCCACAGGCTTTGCCACGCCTGGTGCAGTGGCCACCACACTCAAGGCCGATGGCGTAGCGCTCAAGACCGTCGATAACAGCGACGGCGCTGATGGCGCGCTGTCTGTTGAGACGGTCAAGGGCACGTTCCGGTTCGCCAACAGCGCGTCGGGCGACCTGATCACTCGCGCTGACATTGGCGGCACGGCCTACATCGTGGACGATCAGACCGTCGCCAAAACCAACGGAACCAACACCCGCAGCGCCGCAGGCACCATCGTTGATGTCGATGCCCAAGGCGTCTGGGTGCGGATTGCCTGAAAGGACAACTGAACCATGAAGATCACAGGTCCCGTACTCCAGACGCTCGGCGTCGCGTTCAACACCGCATTTTCGAACGGTGTCAATCTCGTGGCCGATACCGACATCAGCGATATCGCGATGATGGTGCCGAGCACGACCGGCAAGGAAGAATACTCATGGTTGGGCGAACTGCCCGACATGCGCGAATGGGTCGGCGATCGCGTCGTCAACCAGCTCCAGGCATCGAGCTATTCGATCGTCAACAAGGACTGGGAACAAACTGTCGCGGTCAAGAAAAACGACATCGAGGACGACAACATTGGCCAGTACACCACGCGCTTCCGGGCGATGGGGCGCGCCACGGCCTCGCATCCGCCGAAGCTCTCGTGGGGTCTGCTGAAGGACGGCTTCACTACCAAGTGCTATGACGGCCAGTTCTTCTTTGACACGGATCATCCGGTCCTCAACGCTGCAGGTGAGCCGCAGTCCTTTGCCAACATGGTCGATGGCGCTTTTGCGCCCTGGTATCTGGTCGATACGGCGCACGAGATTTCGCCGATCATTTTCCAGAACCGGCAAGCCGCAAACTTCGTCGCCAAGGACAATCCTGACGACGAGAGCGTCTTCCACCGCAAGCAATTCTTGTATGGTGTGGACGCTCGTTACAACGTCGGCTTCGGCCTGTGGCAGTTGTGCTTTGCATCGAAGGCGGACCTTACGCCCGACAACTTCGGCACGCTGTTCTCGATGATGGAAGGCCAGAAGGGCGACTTTGACCGCCCGCTGGGCACCACGCCGAAGCTGCTGGTCGTGCCGCCTGTCCATCGCAAGAAAGCCATGCAGATCGTCAACGCCATGCAGGACGCCGCTGGCGCTTCCAACGTGTGGCAGGGCAGCGTTGCGCTCAAGGTGGTGCCATGGCTGGCGTGATGCCCGCCGCAATTGGCGGTGTGATGCGCGTGAAGGCCTTGCAGCCTTCACGCCGCCGTGCGGGCTTTGGGTTCACATCAAGCCCGCGCGATCTGCAGCGCGGGGAACTTGGCGAAGGTATCGAAGCGCTTAAGCGTTTCGCCATGATCATTCGCGATCCAGAGCTGATGGTTTCGTTCGTTCACGACGATGGCAAGGTCGATGTCCTGACCAAAGAGCTGAAGGACGAATTGCTGGCGTATATTGCGGCGGAGGAACTGCGGGTCGATCCCGAAAATCCGCCTGCGCTTATCACAGAATTGCAGACCCTTGGCGGGTCGAAGCCCGAAGCGGAAGGCGCGGCCGCGCCGACCGGTGACGGCGGAGAGAAGGCATCGGATACCACAGGTTCCAATGCTGCTGACCCCGCCAGGGCAGACGAAGCGGCGACGGCTTCGACTGAACACGCTCGCGAACAGGCGGACGATGCGGCACCTGATCAGAAGGCTGCATCGACAGAAGAGCATCAACCGGCGGAGACTGTTCCTGCGCCGGTCGTCGCAACCGATAACCCCGCCGAAGCCAGCCAACCGGCCGGAGAGGAAACTGCCTCCCCGGCCGCAGAGGCCACGGCCAACACGAAATCGAAGCGCGGAAAGGCTGGGTCCTCAGGGGCCTGACCTACACGCCGAGCGCTTCGCGGTGGGCGGTGCATCCTGTCGCATCGCCCGCCACCCATCCGACCAATTGATCCACGAAAGGAAGCTGTGCTGTGCCGATCTTCGCCTCCGTCGCCGACATGCAGGCGCGCTTCGAAGAGCGGGACCTGATCCAGCTTACCGATGCCGATGGCGCGGGCGTGATCAACGAGGTCAAGGTTGAGGATGCGCTCGGCTCCGCCGACGCGCTGATCATCGGATACATCGCAGCGCGATACCAGGATGTGCCTGCCTTTGCTGGGCATGCGATCCTGAAGGACGCGGCCTGCGACTATGCATTTTCGCTGCTGTGGAAGACGGACATCCCCAAATGGGTTGAGGACCGCCGCAAGCTGGCGATTGAAACGCTGACGCGGATTTCCAGCGGCACCATCAAGCTCGACCAAGGCAGCGAACAGGCCACGGCCCGGCCCGATGCCATCCTGATCGGCGGCACACCGCGCGTTTTCGGCCGCGATACGCTGGGAGGCTTCTGAAATGGTTGCGACCCTGCGCGTATCGACCGAAGGCGGGCGGCAGATCGAGACGCGGCTGGCGAAGCTGATCGACGCCTTCGACGATCTAGAGCCGCTGCTGGAGGGCATGGGCCTTTATCTTGAGAGCACAACGATTGAGCGGTTTGAGACCAGCACAGCGCCAGATGGCACGGCATGGAAGCCTTCGCTCCGGGTGAGGCTGGAAGGCGGCAAAACGCTTGTGAAGTCGGGAAGCTCGGGGTTGCGTGGTTCAATCACATCGCGGGCGAGTTCCCGAAGTGTCGAGGTGGGCACCAACAAGATTTATGCAGGCATTCACCAGTTTGGGGGCATCATCCGCCCAAAGAATGCCAAGTTTCTTGCGTTCGGCCTGCCCGGAGGGCTGGGCTTGCGCCGGGTGAAGGAAGTGGAGATGCCCGCGCGCCCGTTCCTTGGTCTTTCCACCGAGGATGAAAGCGAGCTGTTCGCGCAGGTTGCCGATTATTCTCGCGCCGCGATGGGGTCAGCATGATGGTCTGGTGGATCATCCTCGCCCTGATCATCTGGGCCAGCGGCTATGTCGTCACTTCGCGCGTGCTGGCCAGTTGTGACCAGCAGCTGAGCATGATCGGCGCGCCGGTTACCCCTGAGCAGGTCCGTTCGCGGCGGGTTACCGCTGCGCTGTGGCCTGTCATGCTGATCGGCGCGATCCTTGCCTTTATCGGGTGGTCGATCGTCTGCGCTTTCGAAAGGTCAAGCCGATGATCGGTGCGATCGAGAACGCCATTATCGACCAGCTGCGTGCGCGATCAGACGACGGCACCTTTGGTTATCTGTACCGCACGCTGGAAAGCTATCCCGACGATTTCGACGCCTATTTCGCGGCAAAGAAGGGCCTGATGCGCGCACCTGCCGCGTGGTGCGTGTTCCTCGCGCTGGACGATTGTTTCGATCCCGGAGACGGCACCGGCGCGCAAGGGACGGGGCGGTTTGCGCTGATCGTGGCAGCGCAGAACCTGCGCAACGAAACCGCTACGCGCCAGGGCGGACCCGATGGGCAGGCCGAACCGGGCAGCTATCAGCTGGCCGTGGACGCGGCCCGCGTGCTGACTGGCAACTCGCTGTACGATGCCGAGGGCATTTCGCCGCTCACCCGCTCGATCAGCATTTCGGGCCTGCGTTTGGTGCAGCGCACGAAGATGATGGCCGAGAACAACCTTTCGCTGATGGCCATTGAGCTTCGCTGCAGCTTTTCCCTGGGCAAGTTTCAGGCTGGCGCGGAAGGACAGTTCGAGCAGCTGCATGTGGACTGGGACGTGCCGCCGATCGGCAACGTGGAAGCGCCGCTTCCCGCAGCCGAAGCGGACGCCAGCGACGATGTGCAGGTGCCGCAATGAGCAACTTCGCATGGTTGTATCCCGCGCCCGGCGCACTGGTCCGCAAGCCGGATGGTGCGCGGCTTTCTGACGCTGGCGAACTTGTCCCGCTCTCATCCTATTTCGCGCGCCTGCTCGCCGATGGCGACGTGCTGCGCGGGAAGCCCCTCAAGAAGAGGAAACCTGCATGATCAGTTTCAACACCATCCCTGCGAGCACGCGGGTGCCGGGCCAGTCGATCGAGTTCGATTCGAGCCGCGCGGTTTCCGGCCTCGCGCCGATCGACAACCGCGTGCTGCTGGTTGGCCAGCGCCTCGCCAGCGGCAGCGCCGCCGCGCTTACCGTGCAGCCGATTGCCGAGGCCGGTGAAGCCGTGGCACTCTTTGGCCGCGGATCGATGCTGGCGCGGATGGCAGCAGCCTACAAGAAGGCAGACCGGTATTCGAAGCTCTACGCGATTGCGCTGGACGATATCGGCGGGGGCACTGCGGCCAGCGGCACCGTGACCGTTTCCGGCCCGGCTACGGCGGCGGGCACTTTGCCGCTGCAGATCGCGGCTGTGGACATCCCGGTACCAGTCGCCTCGGGCGCATCGGCAGCCACGATCGCAACGGCCATCGCCGCCGCGATCACGGCCCGGCCTGATCTGCCGGTGACCGCCGCTGCCGTAGGAGCGGTGGTAACGGTGACCTGCCGCCACAAGGGCACAGTCGGCAATGCCATCGACATCCGGCACAGCCATTACGAAGGCGAAGCGTTGCCTGCCGGGGTGACGCTGGCCATCGTGGCGATGGCGGGCGGCGCGACCGATCCCGACATCGATGGCGTGTGGCCGGTAATCGGCGATGCGCCCTATCGCAGTCTGGTGCTTGGTCTGGTTGATGCGACAATCGTCGGCAAAGCCAAGACTGAGCTGGATAGCCGGTGGGGCGCATCGCGCATGCTTGAAACCGTTGCCTATGGCGCGCGGAGCGGCACTCAGGGCACGCTGGCGGCGTTTGGTGCTACGCTCAACAGCGAACTTGTCAGCATTCTCGGCACCGGCAGAAGCCCTACGTGGACACCCGAGGCGGCAGCGATCTATGCCGCGATCTGCGGTTACTACACTGCCATCGATCCGGCCCGACCGCTGCAGACACTGGCACTGACAGGGATGGTAGCACCCAAGGAAGCCGACCGCTTCACCCGCGCCCAGCGTGAACTTTTGCTGGCCGATGGGATTGCCACCTTCACCGTCGATGCAGGCGGCACGCCGCGTGTCGAGCGCACGATCACGACTTACCAGACCAATGCGCTGGGTATCGAAGACGTGGCGTGGCTCGATCTCGAAACGGTGACGACGCTGGCATATCTGCGCGCCACGGTGCGCGCCGTGATCGCGACCAAGTTCCCGCGCCACAAGCTGGCCAATGATGGCACGGAATATGGCCTTGGGCAGGCGATCGTCACGCCCTCGGTTATCCGCATGGAGCTGATCGCGCTGGCGCGGGCATGGGAAGAAGCCGGGCTGGTCGAAAACCTTGACCAGTATGTGGCCGATCTGATCGTCGAACGCGATGCTGGCGATCCGAACCGCGTCAACGCGCTGATCCCGCCCGACCTGGTCAACCAGTTCCGCCAGTTCGCGGCGGCGGTTCAGTTCCGGCTCTGACCGCCTCTTAGCCGCAAGTAAGCGGCTTTTCAGAAACCTCTCGGAAAGGCATGAGAGATGGCAAATCCAAACAAGGTCGTCGGCCAGTGCAGGATCAAGGTCGATGGCGCGAACTACCCCACCGATGGCGCATCGACGATGGAAATCGGCGGCACGGTGCGCGAGGCGGTGACCGGTGATTTCAACGCTGGTTCGTTCAAGGAAATGACGGTGCCTTCCAAGGTAGAGGTCAATCTCCTCCTGAAGAAGTCCGTCAGCCTTGCGGCCCTGCGCGGCATCGATAACGCAACCCTCACCGTTGAAACCGATACCGGCACCACGTTTATCGTGCGCAATGCCTATGTCGCCGATGTGATCAGCTGGACACAGGACGGCAAGGCCAAGGTCGTGTTCCAAGGCCCGCCTGCGGAGGAAGTGCTGTGAAGCCGCCTCTCACGTACCGCCTGAAGCACGACATCATCCTGACCACCATCGACCGCGATAATGGCAGCGAAAAGGATGAAGTCCTCAAGCCTGCAGGCACCTGCGTGGTGCTCCGCCGCCCCAAGGCAAAGGACCTTAAGGTCGTAGACCAGTACGAAGGCAAGCCGGTGGCCATGTCGATCGCGCTGATCGTCAAGGTCAGCAATCTCGACGAAACCGAAGTCGAGAACCTTGATGGCGAGGACATGGCCGGGCTGGGAAAGTTTGTGGCCGACTTCATGCCGAGTGGCCTGAAAACTGGCGAGACCTCCTAGCCGATCTGGCGGTGCTCTTCGGCTTCCAGCCTTCCGAGCTGATGAAGTTCGACCTCGACGATCTCGACCTGTGGCTTGCCCAGGGCGCGCGCATAGCAGCGCAAAACGAAAGTTGAACAATGGCCCTCAAATTCTCGATGCTGCTGGAAGCGATCGACCGGGTGACCGGTCCTTCGCGCCGCATCCAGAATTCGATGCGGAACATCGGCAGACAAGCACGCGATATGGCGCGCGATGTGGGGCGTGTGGGCCGAGAGGCAGCGCAAGTTTCGCGGCTCGACAGACTTTCGCGCAGGCTTGCAGGCGGCTTTGCCGCTGCCGGAAATGCAGCCCGCCGCTATGCGGGAAAGATGGGTATCGGCAGCTGGGGCGATGCCGCCGAAAAGGCTGGCGTTGGCGTTGGCATGCTGGCGAAAAAGCTGGGCGGCATGGCGCTCGGCGCGGCGAAATGGGCGGGCGCTGCGGCCATTGGCGCGAGCGGCTTTGCTCTATTCGACCTGTTCGGCACGGCCAGCAAGTTCGAGCAATTCCAGATCATGCTGGAAGGTATCGAGGGATCGTCCACCAAAGCTAGCCGGTCTATGGCGTGGGTGCAGGATTTCGCCGCGACCACGCCCTATGAACTCGACCAAGTGATGGAAGCCTTTGTCTCGCTCAAGGCTTACGGCATCGATCCGTTGAATGGTTCGCTGATGGCGCTGGGGGACGGCGCATCGGGCATGTCGAAGCCGATCATGCAGGCCGTGGAAGCGCTGGCCGATGCCACGACCGGAGAGTTCGAGCGCCTGAAGGAATTCGGCATCCGCGCCAGCAAGATCGGCGATCAGGTGGCATTCACCTATAGCCGCAACGGCAAGGAAGTGCGCCGCCAAGTCAAGATGAACGCGACTGAGGTGGAAAAGGCCATTACCGGCATAATGACCGAGCGCTTTGGCGGGATGATGAACCGCCAAAGCCAGACCTTTGCCGGGATCATCAGCAACCTGAAGGACAAGTGGTCAGGCTTCCTCCTGCTGATCGCCCGCGCCGGGATCTTCGACATGGTCAAGGGTAAGCTGGACAGCTGGCTTGGCGTGATCGACCGGATGGCAAAGGACGGCCGACTGGCCGCGTGGGCGGAGAAAATCTCAAAGTTTCTAGAGAAGGCCTTCGAGCGCGCTGTCGAGTTCGTAGAAAATACCGACTGGGGAGACGTCGCCACCAAGTTCGAACGGCTTGCCATTGCCGCCGGGATTGTTGCCGATGCGGTGATCAAGATCAGCGAATACGGCAGGACGCTGGGCTGGCTGAGTGATCTGGCGGGTGGGCCGGTCACCATGGTTCCACGTCTTTATCAGGAAGCATCTTCGCGCGGCGCATTTGGCCCACGGCCTGCTCAGGCACCGGCGCGCTCTTCGCCGTTGACACCCGGTGCCGGACCTCTGCGAAGTGGCGCTACCCCAGTACAGGTCGGCGGGAAAGTTTCGATCGAACTGAAGGCAGCGCCGGGAACGCAGGCCCGCGTCAAGGGCATGAAAGCCGATAATCCCAAGGTGCCTTTGCTGGTGCAGCTGGGCCGATCCATGGGAGGTCCTGAGTGAGCTGGCGCGAGCAATATCAGGCTGGCTCTTTCCGGGGCGCGGCATTCCGCACGCAAAGCCATGAGCGCAGCGGCGGCAGGCGGGTGCAGGTTTTGGAAATGCCATCGCGCGATGAGCCGCTGGTCGAGGACCTCGGCCGCAGGTCGCGCCAGTTCGCGCTGGAGTTCCACGTGATCGGCGCGGACTATGTGGCGGCGCGGGACAAGCTGATCGACGCGCTGGAAGCTGAAGGACCCGGACTGCTGGTGCATCCGTGGCACGGCCAGATGATGGTCAGTGTGCTGGATTACCGATCGACCGAAAGCACTGAAGACGGCGGCGTGTGCTGGTTTTCCGTAACCTTCAGCGAGGCTGGTGTGGAAGTGACCGCGCCGGTGGCGGTGGCCAGCGGCCAGCAGGGTGCAGCCGAGGCCGACAAGCAGACTGCCGAAGTTCCCAAGAAGCTGAAGAAAAAGTTCTCGATCGAGGACGTGGCCGGGTTTGTCGAGAAGAGTGCCGCCGATCTGGTATCGGGAATGGGCACTGTCAGCCAGATCGCGGCCGGGCTGCAGGGTGGCGTTGGCCCAGCCCTGCGCGCATTCGAAGCGGGTCTCTCGCTACTGCCCGCAAACATGCAGGGCCTGTTCCGCGATCCGCTTTCGCTCGGGCTTTCTCTGGTTGGGCTGGTATCCACGGTATCGGCGCTGAGCGCTTCACCACGCCGCAAGATTTCCGCGCTGACCCTGATGCTGGACTGGGAGCCGGGGCTGCCCGATTTCCCAGACAGCACGCCAAACCGGCTGCGTGAGGCGGACAATGCCGATGCTCTGCTTGCTGCGTTCCGTGTCGCTACGGCTGCCGAGCTGGCGCGCACCGTCTCTGCTACCAAGTTCACCAGCTATGACGACGCGGTTGCCGTGCGCGATGCGCTGACCGCCCGGTTCGACCGGCGCGCGCTTACCTCGGCCGACAAGGGCGACGACGAAACCGCCGATGCCTTTGACGCCCTGCGCCGGGCAGTGACGCGCGATATCGCGGCGCGCGGTGCAAACTTAGCTCGCGTTTATGGACTTGCCTTGCCGCAGACCGAGGCGGCGCTGGTGCTGGCCAACCGGGTCTATGGCTTTGCCGACGTTGAAACACGCGCGGCCGAGATCGTGGGCCGCAACCGGGTGCTACATCCCGGCTTCATTCCGGGCGGGCAGACCATCCAGTTGCTGACCGCAGGTGACGCCCAACTGGCTGCTGCTGGAGCCGGATCATGAGCGCCAAGTTTGACCGACTGGCGCGGCATGATGTGGCCTTGTGGCTGGGCGAACGGGGCTGGTCTGGCTGGACGGAAGTCTCGATTGACCGGGGCATCGATACCGTGGCGGGCAGCTTTGACCTGACCATCACGGACAAGTACCGCACCGGCGTCGTGGGCATCGCGATCGAGGAAGGCGCGCAGTGCCAGGTGACGCTGGGCGGCGTTCCGTTGATCACGGGCTATGTCGATGCCGTGCGACGGTCGCTCTCGGCCGAGGCGCACAGCATCTCAATCCGGGGCCGTGACAAGGCAGCGGACCTTGTTGATTGTTCCGCAATCAATGCTCCCGGCAGCTGGAGCAACCAGCGGCTTGAAGCCATAGCGCGCGAGATTGCCAAGCCGTTCGGCGTGTCGATCGACGTGAAGGTGGACACCGGTAAGCCGTTTACTAAGTTCGCCCTGCAGCCCGGTGAGACGGCTTGGGCCGCGATCGAGCGCATGGCGCGCTATCGCGGTGTGATCGCATGGTCGGCGGGCGATGGTACGATCGTGCTGGGCAACCCCGACAGTGGTCTTGTGACCGGGCAGTTGATCGAAGGCGTCAACATACTCTCAGCCGATCGTGAGAGCGATCTTAGCCAGCGCTTTTCGGCCTATACCCTGAAAGGGCAGGCTTCGGGCAGCGATAGCCGCAACGGGCGAACGACGACGCAGGTGAAGGCCGAAGCGCAGGACAATGGCGTGAAGCGCTATCGCCCGATGATTGTGATCGGCGGCGAGCAGTCCGATACCGCGTCGCTTACCCGCCGCGCCAAGTGGGAGGCGCAGACCCGCGCGGCCCGAGGCGAGACCCTGCAAGTGACAGTGCCAGGCTGGTATGTGGGCAGCTCGGCCGACAGTGCGATCTGGCAAGCGGGCGCACGGACTGCGGTTTCCATCCCGACGCTGGGTGTTGAGGCTGCGCTCCTGGTGGAGCGGGTGCGCTTCGCCCGCGATGGCGAGAACGGGACAACGACAGACCTTGCCTTGGTGCCGCCCGATGCATGGGCGCAGCTTGCCGAGACGGAGCCAAAGTCATGAGCCTGGAAGGCCGCGTGCGCGGAATGATCGCGAGGGCAGTCGTCAACCTGATCAAAGACATTACGCGCGTGCAGGAACTGCAGATCGACCTGCTGGCCGAAGAAACGCAGGACGGCGTTGAGCGGGTGCAGAACTATGGGCTGACCAGCGTGCCGCATGCCGGTGCCGAGGCGGTGATTGTGTGCGCCGGAGGCCTGCGCAGCCATGCCGTGGCCATCGCGGTGGATGACCGGCGCTATCGCCTGACGGGGCTGCAGAACGGCGAAGTGGCGCTCTATGACGATCTGGGCAACGTGGTGAAGCTGGGCCGGCAAGCGATCAGCATCGAGGCCGTCGCCAAGGTGCACGTGACCGCGCCGATCGCGCTGATCGAAAGCGACGATGTGCAGCTGGGCGGTTCTGGGGGGGCCAAGGTTGCCCGCGTTGGCGACGATGTGAACCTGACCACCGGAAAGATCATCAGCGGCAGCGACAAGGTGACGGCGGCATGAGAAAACTCAACCGTGCCCGCATCAAGCCCGCAATCGCCAAAATCGTCATCGATGAGGCCTGTCCTCATTTGTCGTCTCGGGGGTTGCCTGAAGCGGCTCAATCATGGCGTGACGGGAGCCGCAATCTTCGGCGCGTTCAGGCCGACTATGCAGATGGTTGGCGTGTCATCGTCCGCATCAGCAAGCCCGATGCCAATGGTCAGCAGTATGTGACTAGCTCCAGCGCCAGCCTGAAGCTGACAATCGCGGGGACCACCGAATGATCGACCTCGCCCTCGAATGGAACATCGAGACCTGGTCGGCCGACCTCGTGGTGAGCGGTGGCGCGCTGGCGACGCATGACGGCCTGCGCACGGCCATCCTTATCTCACTGTTCACCGATGCGCGCGCGCCGGATGGGGCGGTGCTGCCCGAGGACGGGGCCGATCGCGGCGGATGGTGGGGTGATGCCTTTGGCGGCGACGTGAGCACGACGATTGCCGACATCGATCAGCGCAACGCCATTGGGTCACTCGTCTGGCTGTTGCGCCGCGCCAAGGTGACGCCGCAAGCCCTGCGCGACGCGCGGCAATACTGCCTTGATGCGCTGGCGTGGTTCCTGCGCGATGGCATTGCCAGCGCTGTGGACGTGGAAGCTGAAGCACAGGGCGACAGGATGGCAATCGCCGTGTTCCTGACCCGTCCCAATGGCCCCGATCGCGAACGCTATGACTTCACCTGGGAGGCTTCTGTATGACGCTGGTCCGTCCGACCCTTTCCGCGCTGATCGAGCGCGCACGCGGCGATATCGAAACCCGCCTGCCCGGTGCCGACAGCCGATTGCGGCATTCGGTGCTCGACGTGCTGGCGCGCACCCATGCCGGGGCGGCTGCGGGGCTTTACGGCTTTCTCGCCAACGTGGCCGATCAGGTCATCATCGATACGGCAAACGGCGAGTACCTCTCGCGCCATGCCGCGATCTGGGGCGTGCGGCGCAAGGCGGCGGTGGCGGCAATGGCATCGGCCAGCGCCAGCGGCACCAACGGGGCAGCAATCCCGGCCGGGACGGAACTGACCCGAAGCGATGGCGCGGTCTATGCCACTACGGCAGCGGCAACGATCTCGGCCGGGGCGGCAACCATCATCGTGCAGGCGATCGACGCCGGGGTAGCAGGCGATCTGCTGACAGGCACCGTGCTGACCTTTTCCACGCCCGTCGCCGGAGTTAACGGCACGGTGACGGTAAGCGCCACGACCACGGCGGGCGCGGCCGAGGAAGACGACGAAGCCCTGCGTGCGCGCCTGCTTGCGCGTATCCGCACTCCACCTCAGGGCGGATCGCAGGCGGACTATGTTGACTGGGCGTTGGCGCAGCCAGGCGTGACGCGGGCGTGGTGCTATCCGGGTTGGCTGGGCACCGGAACAGTAGGGCTGACATTCGTCATGGACGGGCGGCCAAACCCGATACCGTTGAGCGGCGACGTGGCGGCGGTTCAGGCTGCGCTGGATGTGCTGCGGCCTGTCCAGGGCAATCTCACCGTGTTTGCACCGGCGACCGTGGCGGTGAATTTCACTCTGACGCCGACACCGGGCACGCCGATCGTTGAAGCTGCTATCGAGGCCGAACTGGCGGACCTGTTCCGGCGCGAGGCAGAGCCGGGTGGCACGCTCTATCTGTCGCGGATGCGGGAGGCGATCAGCCTTGCGGCCGGGGAGTTCAGCCACGAACTGGCTTCCCCTTCGGCCAATTTCACGGCGGCGGCGGGCACATTGCCGGTACTGGGCACGGTCACCTTCGCATGAGCGCCGGGCTGGTCTTTCCACGCGATGCGCAGGCCTATGCAGGCCAGCTGGCGCGGCTGCTGCCCAAGGGCGCGGCTTGGACCTTTCCCGCCGATGGGGCCTTTGCTGGCTTGCTGCTGGCACTCGCAGAGGAGTTTGCCCGGATTGATGCGCGTGGGGTGGACCTGATCGAGGAAGCGGACCCGCGCACGGCGCAGGAGCTGCTGGACGACTGGGAACGGGTGGCAGGCCTGCCCGATGCCTGTACCGGCGCACCCGACAGCACGAGCGAACGGCAGGCCGCGCTTCACCAGAAGCTGACTTCCACCGGAGGGCAAAGCCGCGCCTACTTCATCGAGCTGGCAGCCAAGCTTGGCTACACGATCGAGATCGATGAGCACGCGCCGTGCGCAGTGGGCATGCCGTGCGACGTGCCGGTCTATGGCGAAGACTGGATATTCGCTTGGACGGTGCGCGTGCTGCCGCCCGATGGCTGGTATGATTCGAGCATGCAGATCGCGGCGGCGAAGATCGGTGACCCGGTCGGCATCCGCATCAGAGGCTGGGGATCGCTCGATCTGGAATGCGTGATTGCACGCGAACGCCCAGCCCACACCATCGCCCTGTTTTCCTACGAGATCGAACCGGAAGCCGCCTTCTGGATCGACCTGACCGCTTAAGAAAGGACCTTTGACCATGCATCGTATCGACAGTTCGGGTGCAGTTTCCGGCCTCTATACCGCAGGCAACCCGGCCACTGGCCAGCGGGCAACCCTGATCGACGCTGACGCGCTCAACGCCATCCAGGAAGAAATCTGTGCCGTCATCGAGGGGGCGGAGATTGATCTTGAGAAGGGCACAAACAACCAGCTTTTCGATGCGATTGTGGCCCTGATCACGGCAACCGCTGGCGGACCTTATCTGAAGGTCACTGATGCCACGAAGTTCGGGTCGAATGCCAACGGCTATTGGGAAAAGCGTGCCAACGGCGTGATCGAGCAATGGGGCAAGGTCACTGGCAGCTTTTCGCAAGGCGATGTCGCAGTCACGTTTCCCATCCCTTTCACCGATCCGGCTTCGGTCATGGTGACACCCGTTGTGATGAACGGGAGTGGCGGCACGGGAACGACATTCGATATCTGGGCGCAGTTCAAATCTGTGGCCGTTGGTGGCGATGGCTTCACAGCCGTGTTTCAGGATTCAAGCTCTTCCGCATCGGCCAGCGGCATCGCCTGGCGCGCGGTGGGCATCTGATCGAGTGTTAAGCTGCCCTTACGGGGGCAGCCGAGGTGCTACCAACACCTCAAACCGCGAGCGGTCACTCGCACCTAGGACTGTCGCGAGCAGTCCATCAGCGCCCCCGGCCGTGACGGCGAGGGCATCGTTAGGCATGAATCATGAAAGAAGGATTGAGCGAAGTATCGGGCTTTGAACCTGTGCGCCCGACAAAACCTGTTGCGCCTTGGCTGGGCGGCAAGCGCGCCTTAGCCAGCCGCCTGATCGACAGGATCGAGGCAGTGCCCCACACGCGCTATGTAGAGCCATTCGTAGGCATGGGCGGGGTGTTCTTTCGCCGCCGATCGCGGCCCAAGATGGAAGTGATCAACGACATCAACCGCGAAGTGGTGAACCTGTTTCGCATCCTGCAGCGGCACTACCAGCAGCTGCTTGACGTGCTGAAGTGGCAGATATGCAGCCGGGCCGAGTTCCAGCGCCTGGTCAAGGTGGAGCCGGATACCCTGACCGATTTGGAGCGGGCAGCGCGCTTTCTCTATCTCCAGCGCGCGGCCTTTGGCGGGCATGCGGTCAAACAGAATTTCGGCATCGACTTCGGCAGCGGTGCCCGGTTCAATCTGACCAAGCTGGTGCCGATGCTGGAGGACGTGCACGAGCGCTTGGCGGGCGTGCTGATCGAGCGGCTGTCCTATGCCGAATGCATCAAGCGCTACGACAGTCGGCCGGGGAGCCTGTTCTACTGCGATCCGCCCTATTGGGGATGCACGGACGACTACGGGAAAGACATCTTCTCACCGGCCGATTTCGAGGCTCTGAGAGACCTCTTAGCGGGCCTTCAGGGGCACTTCATTCTGTCGATCAACGACAAGCCGGAGATCCGCGCGATCTTTGCTGGATTCGAGATCGAGGAGGTTACCCTCAACTATCGACTCAGCGGCAAGGTGACTCCTGCGAGGGAGCTGATAATCTCGGGGCCTTAGACAGGAGAATTTATGACTACCGTACCCGACAAGCTCATTGAACGCGCTAAGATGGCTCTGGCCAATGAGGAACTCAAAGTTGAAATCTTCACAGAGATTACGGGTTGGCTTGAGGTTGAGGGTATAGCCACAAACTCAGACGCCGATGTGGCAGTCTTTTCGCCATCGGATGACAAGGACCAAAGGCTGCATCTTCCACGTTATGCTGTGAAAGGAGTCCGTGTCACCAAACCATCCCAGCGCGGAACGGTGGTCTTCGGGTGAGTGCTCTAAACACTCTTGTCATTTTCTCTAAACTGACTCGCCGCGCTACAACCGGATGAGCCGCAAGCTGCAGGCGTGGGGGGAGGGGTTCTATACCATCGGGTCTTCGGGGCACGAGGGCAACGCGGTGCTGGCTGAAGTGCTGCGCGTGGATGACATGGCGTTTCTTCACTATCGCGACGCCGCGTTCCAGATCCACCGCGCGCACCGGGTGCCGGGCGAGAATCCGGCTTGGGACATGCTGCTGAGTTTTGTCGCCAGCGCCGAGGACCCGATTTCAGGCGGGCGGCACAAGGTGCTGGGATCGAAGCGGCTGTTCATTCCGCCGCAGACATCGACGATTGCCAGCCATCTGCCAAAGGCGGTGGGGACGGCGTTTTCCATCGGTATTGCGCGCAGGATGGGCTGGAAAGAAACGGTACTGGCCAAGGATGGCGTGGTGCTTTGCAGCTTTGGCGATGCCAGTGCCAACCATTCGACCGCGTTAGGGGCGATCAACACGGCGTGCTGGGCAGCGTTTCAGGGCACGCCGATGCCGATCCTTTTCCTTTGCGAGGACAACGGCATCGGCATTTCCACGCGCACACCGCCGGGCTGGATTGCGGCGAACTTTTCCACGCGCGCCGGGCTGACCTACATCGCGTGTGACGGGTGCGACCTGATTGACACTTACGCCGCAATCAAACGTGCAGAGGACGTAGCGCGGCGTGAGCGCAAGCCGGTGTTCCTGCACATGCAGACAGTGCGGCTCTATGGCCATGCCGGGAACGACGTGCAGCTGGCCTATCGCAGCAAGGATGAAGTGCGCGCCGAGGAAGAGCGTGATCCGCTGCTGGCGACCGCCGCGCTGCTGATCGAGGAAGGGGTGATGGCGGCGGCTGAAGTGCGCGCTGTCTATGACGAGATCGAGGCGACGTTGGAAGCGCAGGTGGAGCATGCCATCGCGCGGCCCAAGCTGGCCGATGCAGCGGCGGTCATGGCCAGCATCGTACCGCCTCGGCGCGAGAGCGTTTCGCGTCCGCTGGCCGGGGCACAGGAGCGTGCGGCGATCTTTGCCGATGATGCGAGCGCAATGGACAAGCCGCAGCATATGGCCAAGCTGATCAGCTGGGTCTTGGCTGACCTGCTGCTGCAATATCCCAACGCCGTGGTCTGCGGCGAGGACGTGGGGCCGAAGGGCGGCGTTTATGCTGCCACGCAAAAGCTCCACGCGCGGTTCGGCGCAGCGCGGGTTATCAATACCTTGCTGGATGAGCAGGCCATTCTGGGGCTGGCGATTGGCGCGGCGCACAACGGGCTGCTGCCGCTGCCGGAAATCCAGTTCCTTGCCTATGTCCACAATGCCGAGGATCAGATCCGGGGTGAGGCGGCGACATTGTCGTTCTTTTCCGATGGGCAGTTCACCAACCCGATGGTCGTGCGGATTGCCGGGCTGTCCTATCAGAAGGGGTTCGGCGGGCACTTCCACAACGACAATTCGCTGGCTGTTTTCCGCGATATTCCCGGCGTGGTTCTGGCAGTGCCATCGAACGGGCGCGATGCGGTGGCGATGCTGCGCGAATGCGTGAGGCTGGCGCATGAGGAGGGCCGCGTGGTCGTGTTTGTGGAGCCGATTGCACTCTACATGACGCGCGACCTGCACGAAGCGGGCGATGGCCTGTGGGCCAGCGTTTACCAGCCGCCGGGTGAGGGGAACATCGGGTTTGGCGAGATCGGGGTTACGGGGGACGGGACCGATCTTGCCATCGTGACCTATGGCAACGGGTACTATCTTTCGCTGCAGGCGCAGAAGGTGCTGGCCGAACTGGGCATCAACATGCGCGTGATCGATCTGCGCTGGCTGGGGCCGGTGAACGAGGACGCGGTTCTGGCCGCAATCGCGCCTTGTCCCCGCGTGCTGGTGGTGGACGAATGCCGGATTACCGGGGGGCAGAACGAGGCGCTGATGGCGCTGCTGGCTGAACGCGTGCCGGACAAGGCGATTGCGCGGCTGGCGGCGAAGGACAGCTTCATCCCGCTGGGGCGGGCGGCGACCCATACTCTGCCGAGCCGGGACGGGATTGTGGCCAAGGTTCTGGAGATGGTGGGGTAGGGCTTCCCCTGAGTTTGGACAGCACCACCCCGATTGTTGGATTTGTCGGCACCGCCCCCCCAGCCCCCTCCTTTGAAGAGGAGGGGAAGCCATTCCTGTGCTACCTCACTGAACGGTCCAAAATGGCTGGACATTGCGTCACGTAACATGTTTTCTGTGTGATGGGAGAAGATGCGGTTCTGATGGGCATGGGCAGGGCAAACAGGCCCGGAAGGCCCGTGTGCAGAGGTGCGATGATCCCGTGAGCCAGCCGTCGGTCCTGTTCGTTTGTCTTGGAAACATCTGTCGCTCGCCATTGGCTGAGGCGGCCCTGCGCGCGCGGGCGGTTGCCGCAGGCGTAGCGATCACCATCGATTCTGCCGGAACTGGCGATTGGCACGCGGGCAATGCGCCCGATCCTCGCGCCGTGGCGGTGGCCCGAAAGAATGGCATCGACATATCCAGCTACCGGGCGCGGCAGGTGACCGAGGCGGATTTCCTGAAGTTCAGCTACATTTTCGCGCTTGATCCGCAGAATCTGAAGGATTTGCGCCGCATCGAACCTTCGCGCCATTCCGCCGAAGTCCGGCTGCTGATGGACCTTGTTCCCGGGCGCAAGGGGACCGCAGTGATGGACCCCTACTACGGTGATGAGCAGGACTTCGAGGAGACCTGGGCCGATGTCTGTGCCGCAGCAGACGTGCTGGTGAAGCGGTTTTCCTGATGTGCTGTCACCCCTGCTGACACCATTGTTGACAAGATCAGGCTGCACAGTCATTCCGCAACCCGGAAAGTTAACCGGGAGAAATTGACGATGCGGCCTATTCATGCAGTTGCGGCTTTGGCCGGCCTTGTGGCCGTTTCCGTAGCAGCGCAGACGACGCAGAGCGGAACGGCGGCCCCTGCGCCAAAGCCGACAGCATCGGCCAGTGCTGCGCCTGCGCCCACCCCTTCGCCCAGCCCGAGCGCCACGGCAGCGCCGACAGAGACGAACATGATCCAGAGCAACGATTCGTCCTATACCAGCGTTGGCATCTCTCAGCACAACAAGGGCACGCTGACGCCGCTTCCCGATGGGCCGTAAGACAGCCTTTCAGAATACCGCGTGTTCGCCGCGTTCGGCGGCGCTGGCGGTGCCCTCGATCACGCCGCGGTAGTAATCGAACAGCGTTTCGCTGCCGGTCGATGGGGTGGAAGCCGCATCGTATCGTCCGGTGGCGGGGTCGAGCAGCAGCATCGATTCACTGGCATAGTACCGCCCGATGCGCGCGAGTTCCGCCTTGGTGGAAAGGCTGGGGATGATATTGCCAAACAGACCCAGCGCACCGCCGATCGTATCGAGCAGCGCCAGCGGGACCGAGCGGAAGCGGGGCGGTTTGCCCAGCATGGCGAACAGCGCTTCGCCTTGCTGACGCGGGGTGATCGCATTGCCGGGACCGCCGATGGGCAGGATGCGGTTCCAGCGGCTTTCATCGATCAGGCAGCCGACGATGTATTCGGCCAGATCGCGGTCGCTGATCGGTTTGCACGCGGTCAATTCCCCATTGCCGAAGATCAGGAACGGGCGGCCATTGCGCACCCGATCGATCTGGCCGGACAGCGATTTGAAAAATGCCGTGGGGCGCACGATGGAATAGCGCAGGCTGGATTTGGTGAGTTCAGCCTCGAACGCCAGTTTGGCGTGCTGGAAGGCCAGCAAAGGCTTTTGCACGCAAATGGCCGATAACAGGATGAAATGGCCCACGTCCGCCGCATTGGCCGCGTGCAGCACATTCAGATTGGCCTGAAAATCTACCGCCCAGGCGTCTTTCGGCACGCCTGTGCGTGATGCAAGGCACGATATTACGACATCGCATGGCTGCTGGCCGAACACCGCGCGGGACAGGGTTTCAGGATCGGACAGGTCGGCGCGGCGGATCACCGGCGTCACATCATGGCCGGCCTTCT
>JBEQBV010000001.1:0-73580 GCA_041639635.1 Novosphingobium sp. | reverse complement strand
GCGGCTGCGCGGGATGCTTCGACAAGCTCAGCATGAGCGGATTGGGAATGAGAAACGCAAAACGGCCCGCCTTCCATTTCGGAAAGCGGGCCTTTTTTCCCGTATGCGCCAGCGCAAATCAGCCAGTATAAACGCGTTTTTCCTTCACGCGCTTGTCGTGAATGACCTTCGGGCGTTTGTGAATCACGCGGTGGCGGGCAGGGACGCTGACCCACTTTTCGGTGACCACGGTCGTTTCAACACAAGGCTTTTGCGGGCCCGAAACCACCGGCACCCACATGTAGCCATAAGGGGCAGGCGGATAGCCGGGGTAAGCGCCGGGATATGCACCTGCATACCCTGGAGCACCCTGCTGCGGGATTGAGGCGAAGTAATCATCGCATTCGCGGCGCAGCTTCTTGTCTTCGCCCTTGTCGATCAGGTTGCCAACAATGGCGCCAGCAACGCCGCCAATGACGGTGCCAAGCAAGCGGCTGCCAGCTTTGGCAACGCGATTGCCAACCACGCCGCCAGCGACTCCGCCCAGCACGGTGCCGCCGACATGGCGATCACCATAGACCTTGGCGCACCGCTCGTTCATTTCGGCCCACCGAGGGTCCGGCGCGGGATAGCCGCCCTGTGCGACGGGGGGATAGGCCTGTGCGTTTTGTGGGTAACCTTGGGGGTAACCCTGCGGATAGACTGGCTGCTGCATCGCGCCGTTCACCGGCTGCGTCATCACCACGGTGGGGTACGGCGGGCCTGCCATCGGCGGGTAATAGACCGGCCCCGGCATGGGACCGGCACCATAGGATACGCCAGCGGGCACGCGGGCTTGATTGGCCAGAGCGGGCGAGGCAGTGGCACCCAAGATAAGCGCGGCGATTGTAAGACGGGCAAGCATTGCGGATTCCCCCTGTTGGGAAAGGTCGTTAACCGCAAACTTACCATCATGACCGGCAGGAAACCAAGGTTTCGGCGAGCGCAGAATCCCACCTGTCCCGAATCGGGCCGGTTCGGGGTGTGGGGCGCTGATTTTTGGGGCTTAGGGCTTAGGCACACGCAACTGTCGTAAACCCACCCCCAACCCGGGAGCGAGACTTGGCACACTGCAGGTGTGCCTTAGTCGCAGCGGGGAGGGCTTCCACAACCGTCGGGTTTGCTCCAAAGGTAAAACAGATTTCGCGCAGAGGGCGCGGAGAACGCAGAGATGTGGTGCCTGGCTGAGGGGCCGCCGATCCCGGCGAGCTTGCGATAAGCTTCGAATGCTCGTCGCCCCGTGCTCGACACGGGGCTTGGCTGCCTTGTGGCGCATTCCTCGCCGGATACGGTTGGTGCCGCTGTTTTCAGTTGAGCGGTGATGCAAAACGCATGGCTGCAAGAAAAGCCATGCCCCGTGTCGAGCACGGGGCGACGGCATATTTGTTTGTGAGGTCAAGTTGCTACCAAATTGCTGCGTGGTGCAGCGTTCTGCGCAAAACCGTAAAATCTGCGGTTGGTCTGGTTGGAATGCGAGAGTCGGCTATCGCGCGATCTGAAACAAAAGCGGACAGGCAGGAAACGACCCCATTGTCGCCATTCTCGCGCCTGCTAAAGATGCTGGCATGCCGACCGTAGATGCCTTCGAGCACGAAGACGCGTTAGAACCGCTGTTTTCAGCGGAGTTCGAGTTCCTCCCCCGCATCGGTGAATATCTTTCGATCGATACCCCGCCGGGCTACTTCAAATACTACAACGTCGTCGAAGTCTGGCATCGGCAGGACAAAGAAGGTGGCGTTTTCCGGGCTTGCATACGCATCCAGGAGTTCGACTGACCAAAGTCTGGAATCCACCCAGTTCCAGCCATCCCGGTCATCCCAGCGCCTTCCCAATACCGGACGATGCCGCAGGCTTAAACCTGCCCAGCCGCCTCACCCTGCGCTCTCTGCGCGAGACCTTTCTGATCGGTAGGGGTGGTTCAAATCCGAGCGGCCATAGCCTGCGCCAAAGCCTCGATCCCCCGCGCGTCGTCAGCGTCGAAGCGGGCGGGGATGGGGCTGTCTAAGTCGATGACGGCGATGACTGTGCCATCGCGAATCACTGGCACGACCAGTTCCGACTGGCTGGCAGCATCGCAGGCGATGTGGCCGGGGAAGGCGTGGACATCGGGGACGAGTTGGGTTTGGCCGGTGGCGGCGGCTGCGCCGCACACGCCGCGCCCCACCGGGATGCGGATGCAGGCAGGTTTGCCGATGAAGGGGCCGAGCACCAGTTCGCCATCCACCATGCGATAGAACCCGGCCCAGTTGAGATCGGGCAGGAATTGCCACAGCAGCGCGGCAAGGTTGGCCATGTTGGCAATACCATCGGGCTCATCCTGCGTGAGCGCGCGGGCGGCTTCGAGCAGGTCGGCGTGGAGTTCGGCCTTCGATTGGCCAGCGGTGGGGGCGAATGTGAACATGGCGGGGGTTTAGCCCGGTGTGACGCGTTTGTCGCGTGGCACCTGCGCGCCATTGCTCTGGTGCCGTGTAGCGCCTAGATTTGTTTCATGAACCTGATCAAGACCATCGCGGCCATGCTGGCCACTGTCATCGCCATTACCGCCGTGTGGGTGGGCTGGTCCGTCCGTGGGCCTGAGGCGGAATTCGCGCTGAGCGAAACCACCGGGCCACGGCCAAAGCTCGCCGAGCCGGACGAGCAGACCGTGCCATCGATCAAGACCGCCGAGCCGGTGGGCTGGAAGGACGGCGAATTGCCGGTGGCGGCGCAGGGGCTGCAAGTGTCGCGCTTTGCCGACAAGCTCGATCATCCGCGCACGATGTTCACGATGCCCAATGGCGATGTGCTGGTGGCCGAGACCAATTCTCCGCCGCGCGATGAAAGCGGGATCACCGGCATGGTGATGGGCTTTCTGATGAAGAAGGTGGGCGCGGGCGGGCCATCGCCCAACAAGATCGTGCTGCTGCGTGATGGTGATGGCGATGGCAAGGCCGAGCAGCGCTTTGAAATGAGCAATCCGGCGCTGGCATCGCCCGCTGGCCTGGCGTTCCGCGAAGGGCGGCTGCTGGTGGCCAATCACGATGCGGTGCTTTCGTTCCCCTATCAGCCGGGGCAGACGGCGCTGACCGGCAATCCCGAAAAGCTGATGGACCTGCCCGGCGGCGGCAACCACTGGGTGCGCAACCTGTTGCTGACGCCCGATGGCAGCAAGCTGTTCGTGACCGTGGGTTCGGCTTCGAACATTGCCGAGGGCGGGATCGAGGCCGAGGCGGGGCGCGCGACGATTCACCAGTATGATTTCGCATCGAAAAAATCGATCGAGTATGCAGGGGGCCTGCGCAATCCCAACGGGCTGGACTTCAACCCGCACAGCGAAGAACTGTGGACCACGGTCAACGAGCGCGACATGCTCGGCCCCGATCTGGTGCCCGATTACCTGACCAACGTGCCGTTCGGATCGAACTATGGCTGGCCGTGGGTGTACTGGAAGCAGAACATGGACTGGCGGGTGAAGCCGCCGATGCCGCAATACCTGCTCGATTACGTGCGCAAGCCTGAATACGCTCTTGGATCGCACGTTGCGCCACTGGGCCTGGCCTTTGCCAAGGGCGGGAACGTGATGGGTGCAAAGTTCCAGCAAGGCGCTTTTGTGGCGCGGCATGGATCATGGAACCGGCGTCCGCTGGCAGGTTATGACGTGGTGTTCGTGCGGTTTGACGAGCGCGGCAATGTGCTGAAGCAGCCGCCGCTGCCGGTACTGACCGGGTTCCTCAATGCCGATCAGGCGGCGCATGGGCGGCCGACATGGGTGGCCTTTGCCAAGGATGGCGCGCTGCTGGTGAGCGATGATACCGGCGGGGTGATCTGGCGCGTGGTGGCACCGGGCGCTGCGCCAGCACCAGCGATCACGCCGCTGCCCAAGCGGGTGGCTCCGCCGCAGGGGAAGGGTTCGGGCAAGTTCATCATGAAGCCGAATGCGGATTCGGATTTGATGAAGCCGGAGCGGTAGGGCGGGTTAAAGCGCCCGTCCGGCGCGTCCGGCCAGTTCGTTGACATATTGCCATGCGACGCGGCCAGAGCGGCCGCCGCGGCGCTTTGACCATTCGAGGGCGTCGGCTTCTTCGTAAGTCAGGTCGTAGTTTGCGGCATATCCGGCGATGATGGCGAGGTAATCGTCCTGCGTGCAGTTGTGGAAGCCGAGGCTGAGGCCGAAGCGGTCTGCCAGGGCGAGGCGATCGTCGATCACGTCGCGCGGGTTGATCGGGTCATCCTGTTCGGACAGGTGTCGCTCGACAATCGCGCGGCGGTTTGAGGTGACGGCGAGGCGGACGTTGGCGGGGCGGGCTTCTACGCCGCCTTCGAGCCAGGAGCGAAGCTTGCGCGCGCCGTCGCTGTCGCCCGCATCGAAGCCGAGGTCATCGAGGAATACGAGGAAGCGGCGGTCCACCTTGCGCAGGGTGGCGAACAGATCGGCAAGGCCTGCGTCGGGGCTGGCCTGCACCAGCGCGATGGAGCCGGGGCTTGCCTGTTGCGCGGCGAGGGTGGCAGCGCGGAGCAGGGCGGATTTGCCCATGCCGCGTGCGCCCCACAGCAGCATGTCGTGCGCAGCGGCTCCGCGTGAGAGGCGCGCGACGTTTTCGACGACGGCGGCCTTCTGCTTGTCGATCCCCTGCATCAGATCAAGCTTGGGGGCCTCCAGCGGATCGATCCCGCGCGCGGCCTTGCCGTCCCAGACATAGGCGGGGAAGGCGTGCCAATCGGCGCTGTCGGCGCGCGCGGGGGCAAGGCGTTCGAGCGCTTCAGCGATGCGGGTGAACAGGGATTCGTTCATCCGGTCAGCGCCTCGGTATCAAGATCATAGAGCAGCGCCGCGCCCGCCATTGCGGACGAGCCAAGCCCGCGCGCTTCGGGGACGATCACGCGATTGAAGAACTTGGTGACCGCAACCTTGGCGTGGAAATCGGACGCGCGCGACTGGCGGGCGAGCTGCCATCCTGCGACGGCGACCGCGCACATCGTGGTGAAGGGAACCGAGCCGGCGAGCTTGTCGTCCAGCGAGGCGGTCGTGCTCATCCACTGGCCGATGGCGGCGGCGTCTTTGGCAAGGGCCGCGACTTCGGGGACGTCTTCCATTTCCGCAGCGATTTCGGCCATCAGCGATTGAAGGACGCCGCCGTTTTCGAAGCCAAGCTTGCGGGTGACGAGGTCTGCGGCCTGAATGCCGTTGGTTCCTTCGTAAATTGGCGCAATGCGGGCATCGCGCAGGTGCTGAGCGGCCCCAGTTTCCTCGATGAAGCCCATGCCGCCGTGGACCTGAATGCCGAGGCTGGCGACTTCGCAACCAATGTCCGTACCCCATGCCTTGAGCATCGGGACGAGCAGTTCGGCGCGCTTTTGGGCGGTATCGTTGCCGAGCGCACCGCGATCGACCTGACCTGCGGTGTAGTAGAGCAGGGCGCGACTGCCCTCGGTGAGCGCGCGCATCCGCATCAGCATGCGGCGCACATCGGGGTGTTCGATGATCGCGACGGGCGTCTTGTCGGGGGACCCTGCACGGGCGGACTGGACACGGTCGCGCGCATAGCCGACCGCCTGCTGCAGCGCGCGTTCGGCGATCTGGACGCCTTGGCTGCCGACATTGATGCGGGCAGAGTTCATCATCGTGAACATGGCGCGCAGGCCGCCGTTCTCGTGGCCGACCATTTCGCCGATGCATTCGCCATTGTCGCCATAGGACATGACGCAGGTAGGCGAGGCGTGGATGCCGAGCTTGTGTTCGATCGAGACACAGCGGACATCATTAGGTGCGCCGATGGAGCCGTCCTGTTCCACGTGGAACTTCGGCACGATGAACAGCGAGATGCCACGCGAACCTTCGGGCGCACCGGGGGTCCGGGCGAGGACGAGGTGGACGATGTTGCTGGCAGCGTCATGCTCGCCGAAGGTGATATAGATCTTCGTGCCGGTGATGCGGAATTTGCCTGCGTGGGGGCCATCGGTGATCGGCACGGCGGTGGTGCGCAACGCGCCGACATCGGACCCGGCCTGCGGTTCGGTGAGGTTCATCGTGCCCGACCATTCGCCCGAGATGAGCTTGGGCAGATAAACCGCCTTCTGTTCCTGATTGCCGTGATGCTCCAACGCTTCGATTGCGCCGACGGTGAGCATGGGCAGGAGCGTGAAGCCCATGTTGGCTGCGCCCAGCGTTTCCAGCGCGACGGTTGCGAGCGTGAAGGGCAGGCCCTGTCCACCGAAATCGGCTGACCCGGCAATGGAATTCCAGCCCTGTTCCACGAACGCCTTATACGCCGGAACATAGCCGGGAGGCAGGGTGACGACGCCATCCTTCCACTTTGCACCGACCTGATCGCCCGCGCGGTGGAGCGGTGCCCATTCCCCCGCAGCGAAGGCGCCCACACCTTCGACAATGGCTTCCACCAGATCGGGCGTGGCGGCGGCGAAGCGTTCGCTTTGCGCCAATTCGTCGATCCCGGCACAGACCTTGATCGCCAAGATCTGATCGGCGGTGGGTGGGGTGAAGGTCATCACTCTCTCCTGTGGCGCGGCGCTTGGCGCAGGGCTTCGCGCTCCCTATAGCCGTGGTTATGAAGCCAACAAAGCCTTCGAAAGTGCAAATGCCCGATGATCGGGCGCTTGCAAATGCGGCGCAAGTGATCGCGCAGGGTGGCACCGTGGCGGTGCCGACCGAGACGGTCTATGGCCTGGCCGCCCGCGCGGATCAGGATCCTGCGGTGGCGGGTATCTATCGCGCCAAGGGGCGACCGGACTTCAATCCACTGATCGTGCATGTTCCTGACGTTACGGCGGCGCGGAACTATGCGCTGTTCGATGACCGGGCGCTGGCGCTGGCCGATGCGTTCTGGCCGGGTGCGCTGACGATGGTTTTGCCGCGCCAGAACGACGCTGGATTGGCCGCAGCGGTGAGTGCGGGACTGCCGACGGTGGCATTGCGGGTTCCGGCCCATCCAGTGATGCAAGCCCTGTTGAAAACCTGTGGATACCCGCTCGCTGCGCCTTCTGCGAATCGCAGTGGCGGGGTGAGTCCGACCAGCGCCGCACATGTCGCAGCATCGCTGGGCGATAGAGTGGACCTGATTCTCGACGGGGGCGAAACCGAGCGCGGAATCGAATCGACCATCGTAGGCCTGCGCGATGACGGGACATGGGCGCTGCTGAGGCCCGGACCGATTGCCGAGGCGGAGATTGCAGCGGTGTTGGGCCAAGGCAGCACTGTGGTGCATTCCGCGCGGATCGAAGCGCCGGGACAACTGGCTAGCCACTATGCTCCAGGCAAGCCGGTGCGGCTGAACGCTTCGGCTGCCCATGACGGAGAGTTCCTGATCGGGTTTGGCGCGGTTGTTGGGAATATTTCGCTTTCACCATCGGGAGACGTGGCCGAGGCGGCTGCGCGGCTCTATGCCTGCCTGCATCTGGCAGCAGATGCGCCTGAAGCACGGATTGCAGTTGCGCCGATTCCCGATGAGGGCATTGGCTCGGCAATCAACGACCGGTTGCGCCGCGCCGCAGCTTGACGGCCAATCCGGTTCGTTAGGAATGCTGGCGCGTAAATCGTTCTGCTGAAGGTATGCAACATGCCCTCCCCCAACCCCTCCCGCAAGCGGGAGGGGAGTGTTTGTCTTATTGTTTGGCTGCTTCGCTTTCGTCACTTTCAGGCGTCACGCCGTTTTCGCAGACCAGCTTGCCCGAACCCATTGCGCTGACCTTGCAAGTTGCCCGGCCAAACACGCGGACTTCGCCCGAGCCCATGATGTTGGCATTCACCTGCCCGTTGGACGCGAAGCGGGCGTTGCCCGATCCGGCCACATCGACTTTGGCCGTATCGGCATTGAGGCCGTCCATTTCGGCATCGCCGCTGCCTGCGATAGTCAGATTGAGATCCCTGGCCTTTCCTGCCGCGCGCAGCTTGCCCGAACCGACTACATCGACATCCAGCTTGGCCGTGTCGATCGCGCGCGCCTCAACCATGCCTGCGCCGGCAATCACGATCTTGGCTTCCTGCCCGCCCATCTGGTCAGTGACGAGCGTACCCGAGCCTGCCAGCACGACATCGCTGAGCATGGGCAGCGTGACGTTGACCGTTGCGGAATTGATCTTCTGGCCGATCTTCCATCCTTCGCGCGCAATGCCCAACTGGCCTTTGGACAGGGCAAAGCGCAGCTTGTCGGCCCCTTCGCCTTCGACGGTGATGGCCAGCTTGTCTCCGCGCACAACCCGCACGTTGTCAGGGCCAAGCAGGGCGATGGCGGTGGGCGCAGCGCCGGTTGTGTCAAGATCGGCAAGCGGCACGCCCTTTTCACCGTTGAACGACATGCTGGAAGTATCACACCCGGCAAGCGCGGTGGCGAGGCCGAACATGGCCACGCCGGCAATGGCACGAACGAAATTCTGCAGCATGATCAAACCTCTCCTGACTGTGTTGTTGAGATAACACGGTGGTCTCGGTGAGGCCACGTCGTTCATGGAAAGCGAGATGGCGTTGGTCGGTTGGGGTTGCGCCGAAGAAAGAGAAAATTGACCGCGCAGAGGCGCAGAGGCGCTGAGCTTCTTTACTTCTTTTCTCCGCGCCTCTGCGCGAAATCACTTTCCTGCATTGGGCGGACCGACAAAAAAGGCCCCCGGTTTCCCGGAGGCCTCTTTGCAGCGCCAGTAGCGCGAAAACGGATCAGGCCGTTTCGTAATACTTAGGTGCGTGTTCGTTGAGGATCTCGAGGATCTTCTTGAGCGCGGCCGGTTCGTCCGTCTTTTCCATGGCGGCCAGTTCGCGCGCGAGGCGCGAGGAGGCGGCTTCGAAGATCTGGCGTTCGGAATAGGACTGCTCTGGCTGATCATCGGCGCGGAACAGATCGCGCGTCACTTCCGCAATCGACACAAGGTCACCCGAATTGATCTTTGCTTCGTATTCCTGAGCGCGGCGCGACCACATGGTGCGCTTTACCTTGGGCTTGCCCTTGAGCGTATCGAGCGCTTCACGCAGCGTCTTGTCAGACGACAGCTTGCGCATGCCGATGGCTTCGACCTTGTTGACCGGTACACGCAGCGTCATGCGTTCTTTTTCGAAGCGCAGCACATAGAGCTGCAACTTCATGCCGGCAATTTCTTCGTCCTGAAGTTCGACCACACGGCCGACACCATGCTTTGGATAAACGACGTAGTCCCCAACATCGAAGGCGAGAGCCTTGACTGCCATTGGTAATCCTTTCGACGCGGGCAGGGCCGGTGATGCGGGCGCAAGCAAGACCTTGGGGGAAAGGCCATTACTATAGCAGACATGGGTTCGCCGCGCGGACGATCATGCAGGGCTTGCGATCCGATTACCTGTATTGTCCTGCCGGTTTCGTGGTGAAAAGACGCCGGACAGGCATAAGCCAACCGGCGCTTGGCCTTTTACATAGCAGTTCGGCAACAAAATTACCACCCCTGAACACACATGTCCGGGGCGCATTGCAATTGTTGCCACCAATCCGGGGGCAGATCGTGCTCAGTCTGGCCTTCCAGCACATGCCCGGCGGAGCGGCGGGCACGATAACTGGCTGGAATCAGTCACCTTCGCCGGGTTCGGCTGAGAAGTACTTTTCGAACTTCCCATCCTGGCCCTTGAACTCGTCAGCGTCGGCAGGAGCGTCGCGCTTGGCGGTGATGTTCGGCCATTCGGCGGAATATTTGGTGTTGAGTTCGAGCCACTGTTCAAGGCCGGATTCGGTATCGGGCAGAATCGCTTCGGCCGGGCATTCAGGTTCACAAACGCCGCAATCGATGCATTCGCTGGGGTTGATCACAAGCATGTTCTCACCCTCGTAGAAGCAATCCACGGGGCAGACCTCGACGCAATCCATGTACTTGCAACGGATACAGGCGTCGGTGACGACGTAGGTCATGGCAGAAGTGATCCCTCAGGTGTCAAATTCACGCCGTGCTAGAGGCGTTTCCCCCGGTGCGTCAAGCGCACAGTGGGTTGCACCAGAGTTCGCCGAGTCCAGCAGGCGGTAACAGGTTGCCGCTTCGGTGGCGGGTCCGCGCCGAACAGGGATCTGCAATACCTCGATCACGGCAACGCGGGTGCGCATGGGAAGGACCAGAACATCGCCCAACTTTACCGCCGCGCTGCAGCGTTCGATGCGCCGACCATTGAGCCGCATGTGCCCGGCGCTGACCCAGTCTTGCGCTAAGCCGCGGCTGCCAGCAAAGCGAGTGAACCACAGAAACTTGTCGATCCGCAAGTGTGGCCTCTCCCCTGTTCTTATCTGGCTACCAATGCGGCAAGGGCCGCAAAAGCGCCGGTTGGTGGTGCGGATGGAACGGAATCAGGCACGGGTGCGGCGCGCGACGAGGGGCGTGGCGGTCGCCAGTCCCAGAGGGGCGGCTGCGCCGGCCCAAAGGCGTTGGTCGGCAAGGGCTGTCCCATGTGGACGCGAAAGCCGCCTGCGCGCAGCAAAGCGGCATAGGCTGCGGTCGACAGGTTCATCGAGCGCGCGATGGCGGGATCGAGAAAGACCCGGCGCGCCTTTGTGCTCATTCGCACGGCATGGGCGGCATGGAGCAGCTTTTCAGCGAGATCGACGCGCAGCGATTCCCGGCCGAAGCGGCGATAACCGGCAGGGGCAATGCTGGAGTGGACAACCGGCTGCAACGCTTCGGGCGGCAGCGGGGCTGGGCGCGCGGAGAGTCTGGCAAGGCGATGCCACGATTGCAGCGAGGCCGGGCGCAGCGCAGCGGGCACGAAGAGATCGAGCGCCCCGATGCGTACGCCAAGTTTCTTGAGCCGGGCGCGCTGGGCGGGATCGAGGCGCTCCAGCCCCGAATCCGCGCGCGCAAGCACGCCGCCGGATTCGACCAGATGGAGCAGCAGTGCGCGCAATTCCGGGCCTGAGGCAGGATCGAGGCTTGCCTGATCCAGCGCGATCAGCGGGGCGAGGCTGCGGGCGTGATGGCGGGCGAGCCAGGTTTCCAGCGCAGCAATCACGCGGGCCTTGTCCAGCGCGGACAGACGATCCAGCGCCGGATCGGGGCGCAGGCGCGGTTCCAGCAAGCGACGGCCGCGTTCGAGCCGGGCGACGACATGGTTTTCCCAGATCAGCGCGGTGTCTTCGAATTCCAGTCCATGCGGATCATCGGTGGCCGCGATCAACTTTGCCGCGCGATTGGCGAGCAAGCCGGGCAGGTGGCGTTCGGCAGCGGCGAGCAGGAGACGGCGGTCCTCGGCCCGGGCCAGCGGATCGACGACGAAGCGGAAGCCTTCGATGTGGCCGATGGGTTCGTCGTCTACCAGCAGTGCGCCTTCCTCTGACAAGCGCACGGGCAGCAGGCCCGCATCGGCCCCGGCCTTGCGCATCAGCACAGTGGTGCGGCGGTTGACGAAGCGTTCGGTGAGCCGCGCGTGGAGGGCATCGGACAGGCGTGCCTCCACGGCGCGGGCGCGGGCGGCCATCTCGTCACGCGCCAGTACCCAATCGGGGCGCTGCGCGATGTAGGACCATGACCGGATCGCGGCGATGCGCGCCTGCAAGGTGTCGATATCGCCCGAGGGGTTATCGAGCTGGGCGATGGCCTGGGCCACGAAATCGGCGCCGAGGTAGCCGCCACGCAAGTCTTGCCACAGGCGGGCCACGAAGCGGCTGTGGGTTTCGGCACCTTGTTGACGGAAATCGGGGAGGCGGCAGACGTTCCAGAAGCGCTGGACCGATCCCTTGCCGCGCACGCTGGCGGCGACTTCGGCATCATCGGCCAGATGCTTGAGCACGGCGAGATCTATCGCCTGCGGGGGCATGGCAAGCTGGGGAAGGGGCGGGAAGCTTTCGAGATCGTCGATCAGCGTGGCGATGGTATCGAAACGCGGTTCGGCCTCGCGCCAGTAGAGGCGGGTGAGGGGGGCGAAGCGGTGTTCTTCGATCGCATAGATTTCGTCATCGCTGAATTCGGGATCGTGGCCACCGGTTCCGGCCAGCGTGCCGAAGGTGCCATCGCGCTGGTGACGTCCGGCGCGGCCCGCAATCTGCGCCATTTCGGCAGTGGTCAGGCGGCGCTGGCGGTGTCCGTCGTATTTCGAGAGGCCTGCGAAGGCCACATGGTGGACATCGAGGTTGAGGCCCATGCCGACCGCATCGGTAGCGACGAGGTAATCGACCTCGCCTGCCTGATACATTGCGACCTGAGCGTTGCGCGTCTGCGGTGAAAGCGCGCCCATGACCACCGCCGCACCGCCTCGGAAGCGGCGGAGCATTTCGGCCATGACATAGACTTGTTCGGCACTGAAAGCGACGATGGCGCTGCGCGGCGGGATGCGCGAGAGCTTCTTGGCACCAATATGGCTGAGCGTGGAGAAACGGGGGCGTGTGACGATTTCGGCCTCGGGCAACAGCGCCTTGACCATTGGTTCGAGCGTGGAAGAGCCGAGCAGCATCGTTTCTTCGCGTCCGCGCGTGTGGAGCAGGCGGTCGGTGAAGATATGGCCGCGTTCGGGATCGGCAGAGAGTTGGGCTTCGTCGAGTGCCACGAACGCCAGATCAGGGCGGGAGGGCATGGCCTCTACCGTGCAGAGATGCCAGCGTGCGCCCTTCGGCTCGATGCGTTCTTCGCCGGTGATCAGCGCAACGTTTTCCGTGCCTTTGATCGCGCAGACCCGGTCATAGACTTCGCGGGCGAGCAGACGAAGCGGGAAGCCTATGGCACCGGAGGAATGCGCGCAGAGACGTTCGATGGCGAGGTGAGTCTTGCCGGTGTTGGTGGGGCCAAGCACCGCCTTGACCACACCGGTGTGGCTGGGCTTGCGCGGTTGTGCAGGCGTGCGGTTGGCCATAAGTTGGAATGTGGCGGGCATGGCTTGTTGAAACAAGAAAGGGCGGAGAATTTATCCCCGCCCTCGATGGTCATGTTGTCACACAATTTTACTGGTTCATCGTTGCGAAAAAATCTTCGTTGGTCTTGGAATCCTTGATCTTGTCGAGCAGGAATTCCATCGCGTCGATCGTGCCCATCTGCATGAGGATACGGCGCAGGACCCACATCTTTGACAGCTGATCCTTCGGCACGAGCAGTTCTTCCTTGCGGGTGCCACTCTTGCCCACGTCGAGCGCGGGGAAGATGCGCTTGTCGGAAACCTTGCGGTCGAGCACGATTTCCGAGTTGCCGGTGCCCTTGAACTCTTCGAAAATCACTTCATCCATGCGGCTGCCGGTATCGATCAGCGCGGTAGCGATGATCGAGAGCGAACCGCCTTCTTCGATATTGCGGGCTGCACCGAAGAAGCGCTTCGGACGCTGCAGGGCGTTGGCATCGACACCGCCGGTCAGCACTTTGCCCGATGAAGGCACGACGGTGTTGTAGGCACGGCCAAGGCGGGTGATCGAATCGAGCAGGATCACGACATCGCGCTTGTGTTCGACCAGGCGCTTGGCCTTTTCGATCACCATTTCGGCAACCTGCACGTGGCGGGTGGCAGGCTCGTCAAAGGTTGAGGAGATAACCTCACCCTTCACGCTGCGCTGCATGTCGGTGACTTCCTCGGGACGTTCATCGACCAGCAGGACGATCAGGAACACTTCCGGGTGATTGTCGGTGATGGCCTTGGCCATGTTCTGCAAGAGCACGGTCTTGCCGGTACGGGGCGGAGCGACGATCAGCGCGCGCTGGCCCTTGCCTTGCGGGCTGATCAGATCGATCACGCGCGCCGACTTGTCCTTGACCGTGGGATCAAGCGTGTCGAGCTTCAGGCGCTCGTTGGGATAGAGCGGGGTCAGGTTGTCAAAGTTGACGCGATGGCGGACGGCGTCAGGCTCGTCGAAGTTGACCTTGATCAGGCGGGTGATCGCGAAATAGCGCTCGCCATCCTTGGGCGCGCGGACTTCGCCTTCGACCGTATCGCCAGTGCGCAGGCCCCACTTGCGGACCTGGTTGGGCGAGACATAGATGTCATCAGGCCCGGCGAGGTAGTTCGCTTCGGGGCTGCGCAGGAAACCGAAGCCATCGGGCAGGACTTCGATGGTGCCGATGCCAAGGATTTCTTCGCCGTCTTCAGCCATTTCCTTGAGGATGGCGAACATCAGGTCCTGGCGGCGCAGCGTGCTGGCGCCTTCGACCTCGAGCTCTTCGGCCATCTGGACCAGCTCTGCCGGGGTTTTTTTCTTGAGTTCTTTCAGGTGCATTTTCGTGTGATTCCAATGGGAATGCAAAGGGGTAGGTCGATGGCCGGAAGCCTCTGAAGGGCTTGGAGAAAGCAAGAGGGCGGCTGCATCAGGGGCAGCGCATCTGTGTTCCGGACGACGCGGGGATATGCCGTGGGGCAGGTTTAGTCAATCAGGGATGGCCGCCCGGCTGCAACATGCCCTCCCCCAGCCCCTCCCACAAGCGGGAGGGGAGAAGGTCAGAACGGCTTTACGATCACCATGATGACGATGATGGCTGCGGTGACGCCAGGGATTTCGTTGAGCAGGCGCAACTTCTTGCCCGAAAGCTTGCGAATGCCAGCGGCAAGGTTTTGCGCATAGGTGGCAAGCCAGAAATGGTAGGCGGTGAGCACCAGAACTGCGAGAAGTTTTACATGGAACCAGCCCTGCGTGAACCATTCGCCGCTGACGGTGAGCAGCAGGCCCAGCACCCAGACGACGACGAGCGCGGGCCACATGATGATCTTCATCAGCTTGCGCTCACGGTCTACCCAGATCGCGTTTTCGGGCGAGCCTTCGGGCGCTTCCTGATGATAGACGAAGAAGCGCGGCAGCATGAACAGGCCCGCCATCCAGAAGATCACGAAAATGACATGGCCGGCTTTCAGCCAGAGATAGAGCATTGCCAATACCTGCTGCATGTGTTGCGCTCTCGCCTGCCGTTTGCGCCCCTCTGGCGGCTATTTCGGCGTGTAAGGCGCGGTTTGCAAGGGTCCATCATGCCGTGCCCGATGCCGGTTCCATTTCCAGCGTGCGAAACATGACCAGCGCATCGACGAACCCGAGCAGGGGATGATCAAAGGCAAGCGGCAAGCAACCGACTTCCGCAAAGCCGAGCGATTTCCACAAGCCGACGGCGCGTGTGTTGGAACTGACCACGAAATTGAACTGCATTGCGCGAAAGCCGCGCCTGCTGGCTTCGCTGAGCGAGTGCAGGCACATTGCCCGGGCGATGCCTTTGCCGGTGGCATCAGGGGCCGTCATGTAACCGCAATTGGCCACATGCGCGCCGCCGCCCTGCTGGTTCTGGCGAAGATAGTACGTTCCCAAAATCGCGCCATCATCGGCTTGAACGACAAAGGTAAATCTGTCTGCGCCGCACCAATAGGCCAGTGCCGCTTCCTCGCTCATGCCCCGGTCGAGCGCATAGGTTTCGCCCGCCCGGATCACTGGCAGGATGATGCGACTGATCGAAGCATGGTCCGCCGGTGTGGCGGGCCGGACGATCAATGCGACCAGCCCCGCACGATCTTCAGCAGCGCCTCGACGTTTTCGATGGGTGTATGCTGGCCGATGCCGTGGCCAAGGTTGAAAACATGCGGGCGGTCGGCGAAGGCTTCGAGCACGCGGATCGTGTGCTTTTCCAAGTCTGCGCCGCCTGAAAGCAACAGCAGCGGATCGAGATTACCCTGCACCGGCATACCAGCGGGCAATTCGCGCGCGGCCCACAGCGGGTCGATGGTTTCATCCACGCCCACGGCATTGACGCCGGTTTCGCGGGCATAGGCGGCAAGCTTTTCGCCCGCGCCCTTGGGGAAGCCGATGATCGGCACGTGCGGATAGCGGCGCTGCATTTCGGCGGTGATCTTGGCATTGGGGGCAATGACCCAGCGTTCGAACTGCGCGGGCGAGAGGCTGCCGGCCCAGGAATCGAACAGTTGCAGGCCCTGCGCGCCCGCATCAGCCTGACCTGAAAGGTATTCGATCGTCACATCGCAGATCGCGTCGATGATCGCCTGAAACGCCGAAGGATCGCGATAGGCGAGCGCGCGGGTATCATGGTGATCGCGGCTGCCTTCGCCAGCGACCATGTAGGTGGCGACCGTCCACGGAGACCCTGCAAAGCCCAGCAGCGTGGTTTGAGGGCTGATCAGCGCTTTTACCTTGGCCACCGTCTCGTAGATCGGGGAAAGGCGCTCTGGCACGGCGGTGAGGCTTTCCAGTGCCACATCGAGCAGGCGGGGAGAAAGGTCGGGGCCTTCGCCGACGAGGAATTTCAGATCCTGCCCCATCGCGTAAGGCACGATCAGGATATCGGAAAACAGGATCGCGCCATCGAAGCCAAAGCGGCGGATCGGCTGCACGGTAACTTCGGCCGCGGCATCGGTATCATAGACCAGCGCGAGGAAGCCGCCCTTTTCGGCACGGAGCGCGCGGTATTCGGGCAGATAGCGCCCGGCCTGCCGCATTAGCCAGATCGGCCGGGAAGCAAGGTTTTCCCCTCTGAGCGTGCGGAGAAGGGGGCCGGCTTCGGGCGTTTCAGGCATCGTGCTTCGATCCATTCTACTTAAACTAGATTCTTAGAATCAGGTTGATGGTGTTAGTTGGCCCTGTGGATATCGGGGTTTGTGGTGGTCTGCCCGATTTGTGAGTCCGCTTCCACACTTTTCGGTGTCTGCGACTCTGGACAGTTTCGGGTC
This sequence comes from Novosphingobium sp., assembly GCA_041639635.1. Lineage (GTDB taxonomy): Bacteria > Pseudomonadota > Alphaproteobacteria > Sphingomonadales > Sphingomonadaceae > Novosphingobium. The sequence goes on along the minus strand of JBEQBV010000001.1, from coordinate 57,001 downwards.
AAGCTGAAGTTCTCACCACTCTCCACAGGCTGGGGAAAACCCTGTCCACCTGTCGACAAACTGAGCGGAGCAGGACTCGAAGGGAGCGTGAAATAGGGGTCTGAACTTGTCCCTGATCCTCTCCCGTGGTTTATCGGCGGGGTTTCCACAAGTCTGTCCCGTTGGCGGGATGGGCCCTCCACAAAGGCCTCACGGATGCGTCTGCACCTGCATCTCCTGTCGGATTCCACCGGCGAAACGCTGGAAATGATTGCCAAGGCGGCGCTGGCGCAATTCGATGGGGCCGATGTGGTACGGCATTTCTGGCCGATGGTGCGATCGATGCAGCATCTGGATCGCATCATGGGCGAGATTGCGGCAAATCCGGGGCTGGTGCTCTATACGCTGGTCAATACCGAAACGCGCGAACGGCTGGAGCAGCGGTGCATGGCGCTGGGTCTGCCGAGTGTCGCGGCGCTCGATACGGTGACCGATGCCTTGCAGCAGCAGCTGGGCGTGCAGGCCAAGGGCCGTCCGGGCCGTCAGCACATCATGGATGAGGCCTATTTCCGCAGGGTTGATGCGATCCAGTTCACCATTGCGCATGATGATGGGGTGAACTGGGAGAACTGGGAAGAGGCCGATATCGTGCTGGCGGGGGTTTCGCGCAGTTCCAAGACGCCGACCTCGATTTACCTCGCCAACCGCGGATACAAGGTGGCCAATATCCCGATCGTGGTGGAAAGCCCGCCGCCACCGATGCTTTTTTCCTTGCGGCGTCCATTGGTGGTGGGGCTGACGACGAGCCCGGAACGGCTGATCGCAGTGCGGCGCAACCGGCTGCTGTCGCTCAACCAGGCACCCGAGACAGCCTATGTCGACAACGAGCAAGTGACCCGCGAAGTGCAGTATGCCCGGCGCATGTTTGCCGATAATGGCTGGGCGGTGATTGACGTTTCGCGCCGCTCTATTGAAGAAACGGCTGCAGCGGTGATCAATCTTTACAATGAACGTGTGGCCGCAGGTGGCAGCGGGGATGGGGTGAAGCCGATATGACACTGGTGCTGGCAAGCCAGAGTGCATCGCGCAAGATGATGCTCGAAGCTGCAGGCGTGCCGTTTGAGGCGCGGGCTTCTGATGTGGATGAAGGGGCGATCAAGCGCGAGTTGATCGGGGTGCCGGGCTGCCAGATCGCCAGCGTTCTGGCCGAGGCCAAAGCGCTGTGCGTATCATCGGCGATGCCCGGCCGGCTGGTGCTGGGCGGGGATTCGCTGGTCGAAGTGGCCGGGCGGCAATTCGACAAGCCGGTGAGCCGGGAAAATGCCGTGGAGCATCTGGAGTTCTTTTCGGGCAAGCAAATGCACCTCCATTCCGCCGCTGTGCTGATGCGTGATGGACAAGTGGTGTGGAAAACCTGCGAGACCGCAAATCTGCAGGTTCGGGTGCTTTCTCCACAATTTATCCAGAGCTATCTCGACAGCGAATGGCCCGCTGTTTCGGGCTGTGTTGGGGTGTTTCGCATTGAGGCGCTGGGGGTGCAGCTGTTTGAGCAGATCGACGGCAGCCACTTCAGCGTGCTGGGGATGCCCTTGCTGGCGCTGCTTGCCGCCTTGCGTGCGCAGGGGGAGCTGGCATCTTGAGCGCGCCTTATGCCGAAGTGATCGGGGACCCGATTGCGCAATCCAAATCGCCGGTCATCCATGGGTTCTGGCTGGAACAATTGGGGCTGGGAGGACGCTATGACCGGGCCCATGTGACGGCTGAGGGGCTGGCCGACTATCTGGCCGCGCGGCGGGCGGACCCGGATTGGCGCGGTTGCAATGTGACGATGCCGCACAAGCAGGCCGTGATCCCGCTGCTCGACCGGCTGGATCCGCTGGCCGCGCGGATCGGGGCGGTGAACACCATCGTGCCCGAAGATGGTGGGCTGGTGGGATATAACACCGACGCGCCGGGGTTTCTGGAGCCGTTGCGTGAAGAGTTGGGCAAGACGCATTATTTTCGCATGGCGCGGGTTCTCGGCACAGGCGGGGCGGCGCGGGCGATCATCACGGCCTTGGCCGATGCGGGGATGGTGATCGTGCTGGCCGGGCGCAATGGCAACAAGGCGCGCGCGCTGCTGGATGAGCTTGACCCGGGCGGCGAGCACCATGTGGCGCCGCTGGATCACTTTGCCGATGCGACCGACTTTGCCTTTGATGACCGGGAAGGGTGTTTTGATCTGGTGGTCAATGCCTCGTCGCTGGGGATGAGCGGGCAGCCGCCACTCGTCTTTGACCTGAGCCATGCGCCGCCGGGGTCGATCTTCTATGATATCGTTACTTCTCCGTTGGATACGGCGTTTCTCAAGTCTGCTAGAGGTTTGGGATTCCGTACGGTGGACGGGCTATCGATGCTGATCGGTCAGGCGGACCATGCGTTTCGCCGGTTCTTTGGGGCTGTGCCGCCGCGGGGTGAGGCGGACGTGGAATTGCGGCGGAGGATTGCGGGTTGAGCAGGCCCTATGTGCTGGGGCTGACCGGATCGATCGGCATGGGCAAGTCTGCCGTGGCAATGATGCTGCGTGAACTGGGCGTGCCTGTGTTCGATGCCGATGCCGCCGTGCATCACCTGCAGGGGCCGCAGGGTGAGTTGCTGCCAGCGATCGAGGCGGCGTTTCCGGGCACGACCGGGCCGCAAGGCGTGAAGCGGCAGGAGCTGGGGGCAAAAGTCTTTGGCGATGCGGCGGCGCTGGCGCGACTGGAGGCGATTGTTCACCCTGCCGTGGCGCGGATGCGCGAGGCGTTCATGATCGAGCACATGGGTGAGTCGCTGGTCGTGTTCGACATTCCGCTGCTGTATGAAAAGGGTCATGGAAGCGATCTGGATGCGGTGATGGTGGTATCTGCCCCTGCCCACGTGCAGCGCGAACGTGTGCTGGCGCGGCCCGGCATGACCGCGGAAAAGTTTGCGCACATCCTTTCGCTGCAAGTGCCCGATGCGGAAAAGCGGGCGCGGGCCGATCATGTGATCAACACCGGAGTGGGCCTGGCCGAAACAAAAGCGCAGGTGGTGCAGCTGGTCGCACAGATACGCGAAAAAAACCGGACGGCGAAGCTCTAGCGCCCCTTGCCAGCCCCCCTTTGCAGGTCCACATAACTATGGATGCGTGAGATCGTTTTCGATACCGAGACGACTGGACTGGACCCCAGAAGCGGGGATCGGCTGGTGGAAATTGGCTGCATCGAAATGGTCAACCGGGTGCCTTCTGGCGCGGTTTTCCATTGTTATTTCAACCCTGAGCGTGACATGCCGGCCGAGGCAGAGGCTGTTCACGGCCTGTCGATCACGTTTCTGGCAGACAAGCCCAAGTTTGCCGAGAAGGCAGGGGACTTCCTCGATTTCATCGCCGACGCGCCGCTGGTGGCGCACAATGCCGGGTTCGATTTCGGGTTCATCAACAACGAGTTGGAAATGTGTGGGCTGGAGCCGGTCAGCCGGGACCGGATGGTCGATACGGTTGCCATTGCCCGGCGCAAGCATCCCGGAGCCAAGCTCAGCCTTGATGCGCTGTGTTCGCGCTATGGCATAGACCGCAGCCACCGCACCAAGCATGGTGCACTGCTGGATGCGGAACTGCTGGCGCAGCTTTATGTTGAGTTACTGGGCGGAAGGCAGATCGGGCTCGAACTGGCGGCAGAGGTTGCCGCAAGAGCCGATGCCGCGCTGGCGCAGGAGACCGTTCTGGTTTCTGGCAGCGCTTCACGCCCATACCGTTCCCCGCGCCCGCATGCCGCGAGCGCGGAGGAGCTTGCCCGCCACGATGCGTTCATGGCGGGTTTCAGCGAGCCGATCTGGTCGCGCGGATAAGCGCGGCAGATCGGACGGCCAGAGCGATCTGGCCCGAGCAACAGGAGAACTGAACTATGGATATTCGCGTTTCGGGACACCAGGTCGATACTGGTGCCGCACTGCAGACTCATGCCGAAGAGCGCCTTGGCGCCATCGTCGAGAAGCATTTTTCCCGAGCGCTTTCCTCTCACGTGACCATGGGCAAGGCTCCGCACGGTGGTTTCCGATGCGATATCGTGACGCACGTGACGCAGGGCTTGATCCTGAAGGGCAGCGCGGTGGCGCAGGATGCGCACGTTGCGCTCGACCAGTCGGCCGAGAAGATCGAAAAGCAGCTGCGCCGCTATCGCCGCCGGATCAAGGACCGGCATGAAGGCGCCGACCATGCGCGCAAGGCTGATGAGGCGAACTTCGTGGTGCAGGAAGCAGCCTACACCGTCTTTGCCCATGACGAATCAAGCGAGGATGAACCGGCAGATGCGCCGCTGGTCATTGCCGAAACCCGGGTGGATGTGCCCACCGCCAGCGTTTCGGACGCGGTGATGATGCTCGATCTGCGCAATACCAATGCGTTGCTGTTCAAGAACGCGGCGACCGACACGCACAACATGGTCTATCGCCGCGGTGACGGATCGATCGGCTGGGTCGAACCGCACTGATCGCGCTGCAGCATTTGAATGACCCGATCCCGGAGGCCGCACTGGCCTTGGGGGTCGGGAAGCCTTTGACAAAGTATGACGAAACTGTTTGCACTTGCCTTCGCAAACATTCGGGCGCATTGCGCGGCCCAATTCACTGAGCCCCAATTTACCGGGCTTTTGCACTTTTCTGATACTTTCTTGGCATCATGTCGGCACTCTTCAACCTTGATCCTCAGGCCGTGCGCGTGGTTCGTGCGGATTCAAAGCAGCAGATCCTGACCGATCTGGCCGCCTGCTTTGCGTCGGTCTATGCGCTGGATGCCGATGCGGTGATCGACGGGATTGAAGAGCGCGAAAAGCTAGGCAGCACCGGCTTTGGGCGCGGCGTGGCCATTCCTCATGCGCGCATCGATGGGCTTGAACGTCCGGTTGCGGCGTTCTTCCGGCTGACAGCACCAGTAGAATTTGCCGCAGCAGACGGCATGCCGGTGGATTGCGTGTTCGGCCTGCTTTCGCCATCGCAGGCAGGTGCTTCACACCTTCAGGCGTTGGCTGCCATTTCGCGACTGATGCGCGATGAACGCATGCACGAACGACTGGTCGCCGCGACCGATGCCGAAGCGCTCTATGGCTTGCTGGTAAACGTCATCGATCGCGATGCTGCCTGAACAGAGTAGCGACAGCGCCAGCCTGCATTGGCGCGCACTTGAAGGTCTATACGGGTCCGCGCCGATCAACAGCCTGTTCAAATCCCGGCTGGAAATCACCGGGGAAGGCCTTTCGCGTATTCATTTTGATGTGACGCCCGATTGCTTCCACGCTGCTGGTGCCGCGCATGGGACGATCTATTTCAAGATGCTTGATGATGCGGCGTTCTATGCCGCCAACACGCTGGTGACCGACCGTTTCCTGCTGACCACTTCGTTCAATCTGTTTTTCAGCCGCCCGATCAAGGGAGGGCGCGTGATTGCCGAAGGGCGCTGGGTATCGGGACGCCGCCGCGTGCTCGTGGCGGAATCGCGGTTGATCGATGAAGATGGCGAGGAAGTGGGCCGAGGCACCGGCACATTCCAGCGTTCGCGCATCGCGCTTTCCGGTCTGGACGGGTACAATGCCGGCTTGCGCGCCGTGCTCACCTGATGGAAACGCGGCTTCCGGCGCACCTCGAAGTGAGCGGTCTGGTCCGCGCGGCACAGGCCGCGGGCGACTTTGCGATGGTCCTGCACAAGGGCGAGCGTGACGGGGGCACGATCCTGCTTGTTGTCATGGAAAATCAGGGTCTTGGCGTTCTTTATGAACGGATGCCACAGCTTGACGGCACCCGCAAATGGACCCACACAAAGGCCCAAGTATCTGATAATAAAATGGAATTTGACGACTATCTGGACCGCCGCAGCAGGCAGGATCCGGATATCTGGATAGTTGAACTGACTGTCGCAGATCGCGAACGCTTCATCCGCGATACCCTGTCCAAATCCTGAACGCGGGTTGACTCTGCGTGGGATCGCAATAAAGGCCCGCTACTGATTTTTGCGCAGGCGGTGATGCGAGGCACGAAGCCAACCACACTGGCACGCAGACGGGGGGTAACCGACATGGCCCTTCGGCACAGTTGCAGTCTGCGAATATTCGCACGCTGCTCTCGTGTCGCGCCATGACCGGAAATCCACCGCCCAATGACGAAACCAAATGAGCAACAAGTTTAAATACGCAGCGGCCTTCAGCGTTGCTGTCACATTTATCACTACGCTTTTCAGCACAGCCGGTTCCCACGCCGCAGCGCAAAGCATTAATTCCCCGGTCGCCGTAGCGGCGACATTCATCTCCCAGCCCGTGGTACAGCCGCTCGCACCGATGCTGAGCGATACCCCGGAAGAAAGCACTGAAGCCCCTGCTTCATCGCTTGCCGAGCTGGTTGCAGAAACCCCCATTCCCACCGCGCTTTCAAAAGATCTGGAATGCCTTGCCGGTGCCGTATTCTTTGAAGCCAAGAGCGAATCGCTGGCCGGGCAGCTTGCCGTCGGCCGCGTGATCGTGGCGCGCGCCAATTCCGGTCGCTTCCCTGCATCTTATTGCGGGGTGGTCTATCAGCCTTCGCAGTTCTCGTTCGTTCGCGGTGGCACTATGCCTGCGATCAACCGTGAGAGCCGTGCCTGGCAGACTGCCGTGCGCATTGCCCGCATCGCTGATGAAGGCGAGTGGAAAAGTCCGGTCGAAGGCGCGATGTTCTTCCACGCCGCCTATGTTTCGCCACGCTGGGGCAAGACCCGCATGGCCAAGGTGGACGGCCACATCTTTTACCGCTGATTCTTTCTGTCAGGTAACATGAAAAAGGCCGGTCCCCATGTGGGGCCGGCCTTTTTCGTCTTTGGATAATCCCAATATCAGTGGCGGAAGTGACGCATGCCGGTGAAGACCATGGCAAGGCCAGCTTCATCAGCCGCCTTGATCACTTCTTCATCGCGCATCGAACCGCCAGGCTGGATCACGCAGGTGGCTCCGGCTTCGACAGCAGCCATCAGGCCATCGGCAAACGGAAAGAACGCATCGGAGGCGACGGCAGAGCCATTGGTGCGTACGGTGGTGAATCCGTGCGTGTCGGCAGCTTCCTTGGCCTTGGCAGCGGCAATGCGCGAGGAATCGCGGCGGTTCATCTGGCCTGCGCCGATCCCTGCGGTGACGCCATCCTTGGCATAGACGATCGCGTTGGATTTGACGTGCTTGGCCACGGTCCAGGCGAAGAGCGCATCGGCGAGTTCCTGTTCGGTCGGCGCGCGCTTGGTAACGACCTTGAGATCGGCCTTGTCCACTTTGCCCGAATCGCGGTCCTGCACCAGCAGGCCACCGGCGATGGGCACGGTGATCAGGCCCTTGCGATCTGGATCGGGCAGGGCTTCGACGAGCAGCAGGCGCAGGTTCTTCTTGCGCTCGAACGCGGCCTTGGCGGAATCATCGGCACCGGGTGCGACGACGACTTCGGTGAAGATTTCGCAGATGGCGTTGGCGGTTGGCCCATCCAACGGCACGTTGGTGGCCACGATGCCGCCGAACGCCGAGACGGAATCGCATTCCAGCGCGGCTTTCCACGCATCCAGCAGCGTATTGGCCGTGGCGACGCCGCAGGGGTTGGCGTGCTTGACGATCACCACGGTGGGCTTGGCGCCGGTAAATTCGGCCACCAGTTCCAGCGCCGCATTGGCGTCGTTGTAATTGTTGTAGGACAGTTCCTTGCCCTGAATCTGCGTGGCCTGCGGCAGACCGGTGACCGCAGGATTGCGGGGCACATAAAGCGCGGCATCCTGATGCGGGTTTTCGCCATAGCGCAGCGTGGTAACGCGAGTGTGCGCGGCGGCCAGCACCGGCGGGAAGTGCTCACCCTGATCGACAGTGGCGAACCACTGCGAAATCGCCGAATCATAGGCCGCGGTTGCGGCATAGGCTTTGGCTGCCATCTTGCGGCGGAAGCCGAGCGTGGTGGCGCCGCCCGTTTCGTCAAGTTCCTGCAGGAAGGTGGCGTAATCGGCAGCGTCGGTCAGGATCGTCACGTAATCGTGGTTCTTGGCGGCAGAGCGCACCATTGATGGGCCGCCGATATCGATGTTCTCGATCACCTCGTCGCGCTCAGCACCCTTGGCCACGGTGGCTTCGAACGGGTAGAGATTGACCACGACCAGATCGATGGCGCCGATGGCATGTTCGGCCATGGCGGCGGCATGTTCAGGATTGTCGCGCACGGCGAGCAGCCCGCCGTGGATCGTGGGGTGCAGCGTCTTCACGCGGCCATCCATCATTTCAGGAAAGCCGGTGTGTTCCGACACGTCCTTCACCGTCAGGCCGGCATCGCGCAGGGCTTTGGCCGTGCCGCCGGTGGACAGCAGTTCCACGCCGCGTGCAGCCAGCGCCTTGCCCAGATCGACAAGGCCGGATTTGTCGGACACCGAAAGCAGCGCCCGCTTGATGGTAACTTGGCTCACGTGAAAAATTCCTGTTGTTTAGCGCATCTTCTTCAGCAGCCAGGAGAAGCTTTCTCCGCTGCGGGGGACCTTGGCGGTGACGACCAACTGGCGTGTGCCGATGGGCCGCCCCTGACCGTCTGCCCAGAGGCTTTCCTCGACCGAGACCGGATCGCGGCCCGATCGGAACTGCCACAGGCTGCCATCGGGCAGGGCAAGCGAGATGCCTTTTCCATCCGTGCTGGCGGCAAGCTCGATATGCGGGCCGAGGTGGAAGCGCAAGGCGACTCCAATGGTGCCGCGCTTGCCCTTGCGCCCGGCTGGCACGAGCAAATCTTCGCCGCGCAATTCGGTGCCATCGTCGCGCAGGATCAGGATGCGCCGATGGACAAGGCCATAGCGGCTTACATAGCCGTTGTGGCTAGCCTCGATTCGGGTGGCCCCGCCACCTGCGCCGGTTGGTCCGCTGGCCTCAGCCGAAAGGGTGCGGCGGTCTACCTCCACCTCGGACACGCCCGATCCGATACGGCCGTTGATCAGCACGGCGGTGGAATTGAAGTCATCGATTGTCAGCGTGGAATGGGCCGCAGTGGCGCGCAGGCCCTGTTCAAGCCGCAGCGGGATCATGCCGCCGGCAAAGGCTGCGCCGCCGCAGTTCACGATCAGGCGGTCCTTGCCGTGGCTGAATTCGAACGCCAGCGTGGAGGCGCAGCCATCGCGCGCGTGGCGGGCAACGGGCGGGGGGCCTGCATCGAACTGCAGCACTGATTTGCCTGCCGTTGCGCGCTGGTATCCCCACTGGCGTGCATCGCGCAACGGGCGCGTGCGCACGCCGCTGGCCTTGACCAGCGTTTCGATCTGTTCGGCAGAGATCGCTCCGGCGCCCTGCCAGTTGCCAAGGCCGCCATCGCCGTGCAGCAGCGCCAGCAGTGGTGGCACCAGCAGCGTCAGCATGGTCTGGATCTGGGGCAGGGGATCGGTGCGTACGGCTTCGTAACAGGCGCGCAGCTCGACCAGCAGCTCGATCGCTTCGATCTGGCAGATCGGGCTGCGTGAAAGCACGCCGCCATCATCGCTGACCAGTTCACCCAGCGCGCGCACCAGCCCGGCTTCGGCATAGAGGCGGCGCGGTTTGGCATCGGCCATGATCAGGCCGGTGGCGACCAGCCCGCACCAGCCTGCAACCTCGCTCAACCGGTCGTCCACTTTTGTTACGCGCCGGTCGAGCCAACGGGCGGTGTCCTCTATCGTGTGCAGCACTTTGGCGCGGAAGGCGCGGTCCTGGCCTGAAAGCACCAGCGGCGCGTGAACCATCCAGTTCAGCAGGCGGTGCCCGACATTGCCCACATCCCAGGCGGGCGTGGGATCGGGCTTGGGATTGGCGGTCAGCCAGGTTGCGAGAATACGTTCGGCAACTTGCGCGCACTGTGCGCGGGTGCCGCCCGATTCCAGATCGCGCAACCAGCGAAAGCCGTGGATCATGCGTTCTAACGGCGGAGGCAGGCGCGGTCCGGAAAAGGTCGTGTCGGCAATGGCAGACTTGAAGCCATGGATCAGGAAGTGCCCGGCCCGCAGTGCTTTTCCTGCAGCAGGATCGCCCGGTAGCGGAGGTTGCACGGTGGCGGTCAACCGTGTCTTGGCACGTTTGCGGAAGGGGTGAATGGTGCTCGCTGGCAGGCCGAGGCTATAGGCAAAACGCACGAGCCTATCGCCCGCACCAAGCGCTGGCGGGGCAAAATCGGCCAAGGCCAGCGCGCGGCCCGGCTCGATCACGCCCGGTTCAACTGCGGCGGTATCGGGCAGGATGGCAGAAGGTGAGCTGCTTGTGGCAGGAGCGCTGGAGTGGTTATCGTTCAACTCGGCCAGCGGTTCCTCCTGCAGGGCATCAAGCGGAATGGCGCGGCGGGCATCTGCCGCCGGGCGGCTTCCAGTAAGGGGGAAGCCGCTGTCTGCCATATCAGCCCAGTGCCTTCAGCGCAGCGATATTCGCTGCATAATGCGAAGGGCCGCCTTTGAACGTTGCGGTCCCGGCCACCAGCACGTCTGCCCCGGCATCAACGCAGGAGCGGATTGTGGTGGTATCCACGCCGCCATCAACCTCAAGGTGGATGGGGCGGCCCGACTTGTCGATCATCTTGCGCACCGCTTCGATCTTGCGCAGCTGGTTGGATATGAAGCTTTGCCCGCCAAAGCCGGGGTTCACGCTCATGATCAGGACAAGATCGACATCATCGATCAGGTAATCGAGCATCTTGGCAGGCGTGCCGGGATTGAGCGAGACACCGGCCTTCTTGCCCAGCGCCTTGATCGCTTGCACTGTGCGGTGAATGTGCGGTCCCGCTTCGGGGTGGACGGTGATGATATCGGCCCCGGCATCGGCGAATGCCTGCAGATAGGCATCCACTGGCGAGATCATCAGGTGCACGTCAAAAGGTTTGGCCGTGTGCGGGCGCAGCGCCTTTACCACCATCGGGCCGATCGTGATGTTCGGCACGAAGTGGCCGTCCATCACATCCACGTGGATCCAGTCAGCGCCTGCGGCATCAATTGCGCGCACTTCTTCGCCCAGACGAGCGAAATCTGCGGAAAGGATGGATGGCGAGATCAGCGGAGTCATCTGGCGGCAATATCCTGCAGGGGGCGGCAGACCCATGAACGCTTTGCAATTACCCCACCCTCTTGCGCTTAGCTTTGGCGAATCGGGTGAACAAGCGGCGTTCGGCGGATTATCCACACGGAATGTCCCGGTTTGGACTTGCTTTCTGATTGAACGGAGGCTTGCAGCAGGGTTCAGGGGTGGTTCACGGCCTGAATCTTACTTAACGGGTCAGAAATATGCCGGTATGGCGCAGACGCAAACGGTCGGAACACAGATGTAATGAACCAGGTTCATGGTCAACCGGCTGAAAAGACACATCGAGATCGGGGCAATTTGAATATGAAGAAGCCGAACCGCTGGCCATTGCATTGGCATGCTACGGCGCTGATCTTTGCTGCTGCTGCTTCGGCGCTGACAGTTGGCGCAACCGAAGCTGCGGCCAACACGCCAAACTGCGCCGGACCCAAGAGCGACACGTGGATCAATGTGACGGTTGACGGCGTGCGCAATGGCAATGGCCTGATGGCAGTGACGCTTTATGCCGACGAGCCGCGCAAGTTCCTTGCCAAGAAGGGCTCGCTGTATGTCGGGCGGGTCGATGCAACAGCACCCGAAACGCGCATGTGCCTGTTTGTGCCAAAGCCGGGAGTCTATGCTCTGGCCGTCTATCATGACGAAGACGCGAGCACGAACCTGAAGCGCAGCGGTGTGCTCGGTCTGCCCGAAGAAGGTTTCGGCTTTTCGAACAACCCGCCGACAATCGCGAGCATTCCCTCGTTCCGGTCGGTGCGGCTGAATATCTCGAAGACGGGTCTGTCGACCCGCGTTCACCTCAAGTATCCCTGAGTACTAAAGCCCCTCTGCCGGGACGCCGATTTCGGCAAAGGTTCTGGCGAGGTGCCAGGGTGCCAGTTCTTCGGCAAGGGCGTGGGCGCGCGGATCGTCCACGTCCATCCACCATGCATCTTCGATGTCCATCGTGGCGGCCCGGCCTGCATCGGCAAGGCGCTGCATCCCATCAGACAGGCTGCCCGGCTTGCCTTCGGCAATGGCATCACGAATGGCGAGCGCCAGTTCGGGCGTGGCGAGGAATGCACCGCAATCGACCGCATCATATGGCGTGATGGTCTTGCCGATGGCGGTAATGCGGCCTTCATCATCCATCCGCACCCATGTGGCATCATCGGGATCGACCAGCGGATTATCGACGCGGCGGTCAACCGCCAGTGTCACGCCGCGCGTCGGCCGGTGTTCCAGCATGAGACGGGCCAGAATATCGGCATCGAACATGTGATCGGCCATCATCAGCAAATAGTTGCCATCGCATCGCGTGGCCCCGGCCATAACCGAATATCCATTGGGCGTGGACCAGTTGCTCAACCGCACGGGCACGATTTCAACCCCAGCCCGCAGCGAAAGGTCTGCGAGGAAAGCTTCGAGCATGTCTGCATGATGGCCGGTTACCACGACCACGCGGGTCACACCTGCGAGCATGGCCTGACGAACGCCGATTTCGATCAACGGCACGCCCGCAACCGGGGTCAGCGGTTTGGACGGCGACAGGTCGGCAAGGCGACTGCCGAAACCGGCGGCGATGATCAGGGCATCCATGACCGCTTCGGTTAGAGGTTTCGGACCGAAATGAAAAGAGTGCCCGATGGAACGGTGAAACGTTAACCATTGGAGGCAGGGCAGGCTGCGGGACGTGTGCCCTCGCTAGACATTGCTCCAACGAAAAGGCCACCCCTAACGAAAAGGCCGGCCAGACTTGCGTCCGGCCGGCCCATTCCACTCTAGCGGAGAAGTGATCGCTTATTCGGCGGCCAGCTTTTCAACCGAGGCGTATTCTTCCACCATCTGCGCAGCAACATCATCATTGAACTGCTGCGGCGGGTGCTTGCAGAAGTAGGCCGACGGGCCGATCAGCGCGCCGCCTTCACCACGATCCAGCGCAACCTTGCAGCAACGGATCGCATCCATCACGCAAGCGGCCGAGTTCGGGCTGTCTTCCACCGAAAGGCGCAGTTCCAGGTTCATCGGAACGTTGCCCCACTGCTGGCCTTCCATGCGGATGAAGCACAGCTTGTTGTCCTTCTGCCATGGAACATAGTCCGAAGGACCGACGTGGATGTTCTCGTCCTCAAGTCGCGTGGCGAGCATGGCCTGCACGGCTTCGGTCTTCGATTCCTTCTTGCTGCCCAGACGCTGACGATCGAGCATGTTCATGAAGTCGGTGTTGCCACCGGTGTTGAGCTGGTAGGTACGCTCCACGTTTACGCCGCGGGCGGCGAACAGGCTGGAGAGCACGCGGTGGACGATGGTTGCACCGACCTGCGCCTTGATATCGTCGCCCACGATCGGGATGCGCTTTTCGCGGAACTTGGCTTCCCATTCCGGCGTTGAAGCGATGAACACCGGCATGCAGTTGACGACGGCAACGCCGGCTTCAAGCGCGCATTCCATGTAGAATTCAGTGGCTTCCTGCGACCCGACGGGGAGGAAGTTGAGCAGCACTTCTGCGCCCGAATCCTTGAGTGCCTTGACGATATCAGCCTGAGTGGCTTCGGGCTGATCAGCCACGATGAAGCCCTTTTCGCCGACCGAGGTCATGTGCGCGGCAACGCCATCGGACACGCGGCCCATGATGACCTTTGCGCCGGTCTGCGGCACGTTCGACTGGAACACGGTGGTATTGTTCGGAGCAGCGAAGATGGCTTCGGCAATATCCTTGCCAACCTTGCGCGCATCGACATCGACGCCGAGCACGAAATCGACGTCACCGGCGCCATATCCGCCAATACGGTCGTGGATGAGGCCCTGCGACGAGTTGTTGTTGCGGTAATAGGCAACACCCTGCACCAGCGAGCTAGCGCAGTTGCCCACGCCGATCACGGCGACCTTGATTGGCTTCATGAATAACGATCCCTTCACACAGGCGCTTTAAAGCGGCTGTAATCAAACTGACTCAAAATACCGAAATGCTACCGAATGCAAGCCGATTCCTCAGTTGGTCACGAGGAATCAAGGAACTGGCTTATCGGCCACGTCCTGCATCCTGCGCCCTCATCCGCAATCTGCTTTCTGCGCTGCACCAATGACCAGGCGCGCAGAAGACAGCATCTTCCGATGGGACGCGGCCCTTAACCGAAAAATGCCCCTTGCGATAGTGCGTTTCCGCAGGGTCTACCGCATGGCGTCATCCGTTTGCTGAAACCGTGGCAAAAACATCACCAAGTTCTGCAAGGACTGACAAGGTTTTGGTGCCTGGCACAGCTTTCTCGAAATCGTCCTGCGTGAACGCTTCGGTCAACAATGCGCAGAACCGCACCCCGGCCGCGGCCGCGATGTGCGCGTCGTTCGGTGAATCTCCGGTGAACAGGAAATGCCTGCGCGCCATGCCAAACCGCTTTTCCAGCGCCAGAAAATGCGCCTCGCCTTTGGCAAAGCCGGGGTCATCGCGACCAGCGGGCCGATAGCCAAGCGCGCAGTCGACCGGCCAGTCCTTCGCAAGGCGATCGACGTAAACTTCGAGATTGTTTGACGAAATTGCGATCAGAAAGCCGTGCGAACGCCATTCTGCAAGAAGCTTCGCATTGGCGGCCGACAGCGTAATTCCCGAAAGGTAGCCGTCCTTCCACGCTTCAAACCGCTCTGCCACGGGATCTGTCTGCTCACCCGGATAGAGTTGCCTTAATTGCCTTTCGAACGGCAGGCCCGAGGTGGCAAAGTAGGCACGCCGGGCATCGGCAAGGGGCGTTCCGAAGGCTTGAGCCATGAGTTCTGCCGCCTTGTCGGCATAGTCTTCCATGGTTGGAACAAGCGTTCCATCCAGATCGAACACCAGAACCTTGATTTCTGCTTCGGCTTCTTTCCCTGCGCGAAACGACGCGCTGTGGTCGATCATGCAGCGAGGCTTTCGCGTGCTACGGCAAGGTCTTCGGGCGTATCGACTTCGAACCACACGAGCCCTGACAACCAGCAGATCTTTGGGCAGGATACCTGAGTCGAAACGACATTCTGGTCACCTTGTGCGCCATTTCGGGCGAGCTCATCGAGGACCATTTCGACCGAAGCGATTGCCAGATCGCTGTGGGCGTTCACCTGATCAAAGGCATCCCAATAATCACGGGTTGCGCTCTGCGTAACGCAAGTGGTGCCGATATAGGCGCCGTCGTATTTCGGGAGGGTCTTTGAAATGGCGACGAGGCGATCAGCGCGTTCGATCACCTTCATTTCATCGGGCAGGACCGGGCGTTCCTTTTCGCAGGCAATGCCGATTCCCTCCGGCACGACAGGAAAGTGGCGGGTATACATGTCGATCGGAAAGAGGTGGTCCGCATTCGTCAGGATGAACGGATCGGAACCGATCAGCGGGCGTGCAGCTCCTAGCGATGTCAGATTGCCTGCTTCCAGTTGTGGGTTGCGCACGGTTTGCACCGGGGAATCTGGCCAGTAAGTGGCGATATGATTTTCGATAAGCTCTGCGCGATAGCCAGTGACCACGACAATCCGATCAACCACTGCCAGTAGCGCATCGATCGCAAAATCGAGACAGGTTCTTCCGGCAACGCCGATCAGGGGCTTGGGCAGGGCGTCGGTCTCAACGCCAAGTCTGCTGCCGCGGCCCGCAGCCAGGATAACGCCAATCATTCGTTTTCTCGGTTCCCGGTTGCGGATCAGTTGCGCGCCAATTTGGGGGAACCAACGGCATCGTGCAAGGGGCCTCCGTTGGTTGCCAGTGTTTTCGCCACCGTACTTGAACGCAGCCTGACTATTTCGTTCAAAGCTGGCGCATGTGGGGCGGCAGCAGCAAACCTTCGCTGTCCGCCACAATCAGCGGCGCACACCACGCCACTGCGCCAAGCCAGAAACACAGACCGCCAAGCAACATTCCGGGGATCAACCATGCGAGACCGGACAGGCAAAGACAGCATGCAAGCAAGACATAGACATCGCGCTTGAACAATCTTTCGACCGTTAGCGTAACCTTCTGCAATACAGGTCGGCCCTCAAGCCGGATGGTGAGCGCAGCGCGCAGCACATCGAAGCTGCCACGCTTTGGTCCCATGCGCACCAGCACGCTCATTGCCGCAATGCCGCTGATCAGCAGGACGATGCAGGCGAGCCCGATCCAGACGTAGCCAAAGCCATAGGTGTCCACCACGCCGATCATCAGGCCCATCACGAAACCAAGGTTTGCCACCATATCACAGGCTGTATCCAGCAGTGCGCCGCGCCTGCTCATCGACCATGACACGCGGGCGATATCGCCATCAACGCAATCGGTTATCGATACAATTTGGAACAGCAATCCGCCCAGTGCGAGCCAACCGTAACCGCCCTGAGCCAAGACCACAGCCATGACGCCTGCCAGCAGCAGCGTGAACCATGTGATCGGATCAGGGCCGATGCCCAGTTTCAGTGCAAGAGCCGACATGCGGAAGGAAACCGGGCGGTTGATCCATCGGCCGACCGGTCCTTCGGTCGGCTTAAGCGTGGCGCGCAGCAACGCCATCACCGTTGCTGCTTCTGTATCTTTACGTACGAGCCGCGGATCACCGCGCGTCAGCACCAATTCAGGGGTGGCGGCCAAGGCTTCCAGCGCGGCCTTGGTGGGCAGCGCGTCTTTCGGAAGGAGGGCTGTCCCCGGTGGGAGGTCTGCGCCATGTGGCAGGATGGTGACGGCTGGCAAGGCGCGCGCGCGCAGGGCAAAGCTCTTGCGCCAGTCTTCCTCGACCGGGCGATCTGCGATGATGAAGATGCCTTGTGCGCCGACAAGGTCTGCCAGAATGATCCCGCGTGCGATTCCGGTAATGCCACCGATGCGGCGACGAAGAAAGGAACTGGCTGGAATTGCGACGAAAAACGGATTGCTCAAATGCGTTTGCCCCATACCGTGCGTCGCAGGCTCTTTCCACACCCTATAGACCCGGCTACCGGTTGCGCCAAGTCGGCTTCCAGAAGAGGGATTGCAAGGGTGAACGTGGCAAAACGGGTCGGGACAATCGAACGTCCAAAACGCCCGCGTGAACTGCAGGATGGCCTGAACTATCACCTTTACCATCCGCTGGCATGGCGTCTGGCGCGGGCGCTGGCACATACGCCGCTGACGCCGAACATGGTTTCGGTCTTTGGCGGCATGCTCGTGGTGGCGGCAGGCATTGTGTATTTCAACATGGATTCAACCGGCGGCACATGGGCGCTGGGCTGGCCGTGGGGGGCGTTGCTGGGCCTCGTCCTGCACATGAGCTGGCACGTGGTTGACGGGGCCGATGGCGATCTGGCGCGGATTACCGGGAAGACCAGCCCGATTGGCGAAATGGTGGACGGCATTTGCGATTATGTCAGCCACATCGTGGTCTATGTGCTGCTGGCATTCGTGCTGACGCGGCAGATCGGCGCAGGCGCAGCATGGGCCTGGACTCTGGCGGCAGGGGCGAGCCACATCGTCCAGTCAAACCATGTCGAAGTGCAGCGCCGCTTCTACCAGTACTGGACCTATGGCGTGCCTTGGCTGAACAACGCGAAGGACAATGGTGCGGGCTTGTTCGGATCGGGCGGGCTATTTGCACGGCTGTTTGAACCGATTGCGCGCGCCTATTTGCGCCTTGCCGCCGGGATGACGCCTCACGCCCGGCAGATCGATGCTGCCGTGGGCGCGGCGATGGCATCAAAGGACGATGCCCGGTTGGCCGCGATTCGTGCCGAAGTGGCGCGTGAACAGAAGCCGTTGCTTGATTTTCTCAAGTTTCTCGGCCCCAATCCACGCGCCATCGTGCTTGGCCTCGCGATGCTGGCGGGCAGCCCGGTTTGGTACTTCTTCTATCAGGCCGTGGTGCTGAACGTGCTGCTGATCATCTCGGTCCAGCTGCACAACCGCGCGGCCATGGCCACGGCCTCGCGGCTGGATGGCCCACCTCCTCCGGGTTCGCCGGCGTTCAGTTGACGCTTAGGCCAAATCCCTGCGCACCGCGAAGACGCACAGCACCACCACGGTAAGCGCCAGCGCCTCGATCACGCCCCACACCAGCCATGGGGAGTGGCCATAGAGCCAGACGCCGATGGCAGGGGCGGCAATGTAGGCCGCGCCGTTGATCGAAGTGACCACGCCTGCTGCCTGTCCCTGTTCTCCCCTGCTCACGGCCAGACTGGCACCGGAAGTAAAGCCCGGGCGGAACATCCCGAAGCCGAGCGAGGCGACCGCAAAGCCCACCGCGATGGTGTGCAGATCGCTGCCTGCCGCAATCGGCAGCACGCCAAAGGCGGCAAGGCCCATGCCCCAGAGCGTGGACGTGCGCGGCCCCATTGCCAGCATCGGGATCAGGCCCCATTGCGCCAGCAAGGTGGCCACCGCCCCTGCCATCAGCACCAGACCAACGGGGCCAGCTCCCGCATCGGGATCGCCGCGCAGTCCCAACCGGTCAAGCAGCAGGAACCCGATCACGCCCAGCACCATCGCCTGCGCATGTCCGCCGATCAGTCCGGCCAACAACCATGGGCGCAATCGCTTGTCGGAAAGCCGCAACCGCGGTGCCTCGTCGGCTTGGTCCGGTGCATCATCGGCCAGAATTTGCGCACTGGACGATCCGCCATATGGATCGGCCATCACCTCGCCTTTGCCGGCAAAGCGCGGATCGTCGTTGGGCAGGCGCGTGCGCAACAGTATCAGCACGATCACGCCCATGAGGCCGAACACGGCAAACGGGCCGACCAGCCCGATGCCGGGCAGGATCATCAATGGAGCCAGCGCAGGGCCAAGCACGGTGCCAAGGCCGAAGCTCGATGCGACCAGCGCCAGCGCCTTCGTCCGTTCCGAACGGCCCGTCCGGCTGGCGACGTAGGCCTGCACTGCAGGCGGCGCAGCGGAGCCGAGCAGGCCGTAGAACGAACGCGCCAGTGCAAACAGGCTCATCGTCAAAACGCCGCTCATCCAGCCATTGAGGCCGAAATGCAGAATGGCCCCGCACAGCGTGAAGGACAGGATGAACCCGATCACGCCGAGCGCCATCATCGCCTTGCGTCCCCGGCGATCAGACCGACGCGCCCAGAATGGTGCCAGCAGAACCCACAGCAAGGCAGACCACGAATAGGCAAGGCTCACCCATACGTCGGCAATGCCAAGCCGCGTGCCGATTGATGGCATGACCGATTGCATCGCGGTATTGCCGGCTGCCGTTACCAGCATCACCGCAAACAGCAGCGCCATGCGTTCTCTTGGCAGCCGAATCGCGCCTTCGGTCATGGTTATTCCTGCCTGCTTGTTTGCCGCTGGATCATTCTGGACGGTTAGGCGCGGCGCTCCGTGCTTGCAATGCAGTAACAAATTTGCGACTCGCATGAGCTGATCTGACCGGCAGAGGATATCTTCCTGCAATGACTTCAACCCAAGTTGCGCGTGAGCCCTTGATTCAACGGGCAAAACGCAAGGCAGAACGCTTGCTTGGCCCTGCCGGTATCTTCTTCAAGGGCTTCCTCAAGCATCCTGGCATGGTGGGGGCCATTGTTCCGTCGTCAAATCGCACGATCGAGCGGGTTTTGTCGGTAGTGGATTGGGAAGATTGCCGTCTGTTTGTCGAATATGGCCCCGGCGTAGGCACATTCTGCCGTCCGGTGCTGGACAAGCTGCGCCGTGATGGGCGGCTGATCGTGATCGATACCAATCCCGATTTCATCGATTATCTGCAGAAAACCATTGGCGACAGCCGCTTCATCGCGGTCCACGGTTCCGCCACCGATGTGCAGGAAATCGTGCGCGCCAATGGCTTTGAACATGCCGATTACGTGCTTTCGGGCCTGCCGTTCTCGAACCTGCCCGAAGGGGTAGGTCCGGCAATCATGGGAGCCACGCACAACGTGCTGCGTCCGGGCGGTGCGTTCCTCGTCTATCAGTACACGGCGCGGGCACGCGATCTGATGGGCCAGTTCTTCCGCCGCATCGACAAGGGCTTCGAACCTGTCAACGTGCCGCCTTGCGTGATTAGCTGGGGCTGGAAAGAATAAGGCGGCCATCGGCCGCCCCGCAGTTCAACCGAAGATATCGATAACTTCGTCCACGCCATCGCCGGCAAGCTGGCGATAGACTGCCGCCAGCATCGCCACGAAATAGACCAGCGCTCCTGCCGTGAGCGAGCTGGAAACCGCAGCTGTCAGCACCTGTTGCACCGTGCCGCCGGTGGTTAGCACGAGCACCACGCCGATCAGCATCATCGCCAGACCATAGATCACGGCAAAGAGCAGCCCGGCCAGCACGAAGAAGGTCAGGAGCCGTCCCGAATTGCCGCTGGTCAATGCCCAAGACCGTTTCAGCGCCTGCACGGGATTGCGTTCTGTCTCGATTGCCAGCACCGGCGCGACCAGCGCCAGACGCACGCTGCACCAGATCATGGCGATGAACGCGCCGATGATGGCGATGGCGGCAATGGCTTGTTGCCCGGTCAACGCAGCTGCGCTGACCAGCACCAGAAACCCTGTGCCCAGCACGGCTCCGACGATGACCTGGGCCAGAACATAAGGGCCGAGCGCCACGAAGCCGCGCCGGATAGCCTGGCCAACCGTCGGCAATTGCCGGTCGGTCATCACGATCAGCATTGAAACCGTGCCTGCCATCTGCAGCAGTGTGACAATGATCAGCAGCGGCAGGGATTCAGTCCAGGCATCGGCAATGATTTCCATCATTTCGCGCGGAGGGGTGCCCGGTGCCATATGCGGTTCGGGCACAAAGACCGAAAAGGCAAGGCTGGGGAACAGGAAAAACACCCCGGCAATCGCGATCAGCACATCGCGGTTTGCGGCGACAAGGCGCGTGGCGGTCTTCCAGGCAAGGCTGCTATCAAGGCGAGGGGTCATGCGGCGTCTCTAGCAGCGCAAACCCGGTTGTGTCGAACGCCGCGTTGCGCGTGATTGCAATGCGCGGTCCCGCCTGCTTCCTCTTGATGCAATCCGGCGTCTGCGCCATGCCGTGACCATGTCCGGTCACCCATCCATCGAAATCCGCCGCGAATCCGCGCAAGTGCCCTATCGCACCGCGCTTGATGCCATGGCCCAGCGCAATGCTGCGATTGCTGATGGCACGGCGCAGGATATGATCTGGCTGCTCGAACACCCCCCGGTCTACACCGCCGGAACCAGTGCTGCGCCCGAAGAACTGCTCGATCCGCGCTTTGAAGTGGTCGAGGCCGGGCGCGGCGGGCGCTATACCTATCATGGCCCCGGCCAGCGCATCGGCTATGTCTTGCTCGATCTGCGCAAGCGGGCGCGCGATGTGCGCGGGTTTGTTCATGCTTTGGAAGGCTGGGTGATCGACACGCTGGCAGATTTCGGCGTGGAATCGTGGCGGGCCGAGGGGCGTGTCGGCATCTGGACCCATGGCGCGGACGGGCGCGAGGCCAAGATTGGCGCAATCGGCGTGCGCATCCGGCGCTGGGTTACGATGCATGGCTTTTCGGTGAACCTGTCGCCCAACCTTGCGCACTTTGGCGGCATCGTGCCTTGCGGGATCGATGAATTCGGCGTTACCAGCCTGGCAGCGTTGGGTCGCACCGTTTCACCGGATGTCTGGGACGAGGCATTGCTTGCCCATCTCGATCAGTTCCTTGCCAAGCTCGATACGCCTTGCCCACCGGAGTCTGCATGAAACATCACCGCCCCTTGACGCTTGCGCTGTGCATGCTGCTGGCTGCGTGCAACCAACAAGCGGAGGAAAAGGGCGCATCGGCCCAAAGTGCCGAGGTGTTGCCGGGATCGATTTCGGACGCGATGATCGATCTGGATACGTCTACCGCCGCACCGCCGCTCGCACCGGTCAAGCCGAAAGCGGGGGCCAAGGCTGCGCCTGATGCCAGTTCGCCAGCAACCGAGCAGGAGCCGGCTGCCGCTGCAGGAGCTCCCGCCGAGGCCTCAGTCAGAAGCGAGTAATTGCCGTGCCATCCGCAAGTGCGGCTGGTCGATCATCCTGCCATTGTACTGCAGCGTTCCGGCATCAGGATTTTCCGCGAACAAGGCGACGATCGCCTGCGCTTCGGCCAGTTCCGCCTCAGTAGGGGCAAAGGCTGTGTTTATGACCGGAACTTGCGAGGGGTGGATCGCCAGCATTCCGGCAAAGCCGTCTGCCCGCGCCGCCTCGGCAGCCCGCTTGGTCGCGGCTTCGTTGCGGAAATCATCGTTCAGCGTGTCGATGGCCCAGACATCGCAGGCGTGGGCCACCAGCAGGCATTGAGCGCGGATAAAGCGGAACGCATCGGTCCAGGCGCCATCGGCATCGCGCTTGCGGGTGGCGCCCAGCACGGCTGAAAGATCTTCGGCGCCCCAGGTCAACCCCGCCAGACGCGGCATCGGCGCATCGGCATAGGCCGGGATCGTCAGCGCAGATCGCGCCGTTTCGCTCACCAGCGGCAGGACGCGGGTTGATCCGTTGGCGATGCGGTGGCGCTGTTCCAGTTCATAGATTTCGGCGGCAAGCTGGCGCAGCTGTTCAGGGCCTTCGCACTTGGGCAGCATCACGCCATCAGGCGCACCGGCCATCACTGCGGCCAGATCGTCCTGCCACATCCCGGTGTCAAAAGCGTTGATCCGCACCCAGCGCGCAACGGGCCTGCTTTCGGTCAAGTTTTGGCGGTGTGCGGCCAGCCAGTCACGCGCCAGAATGCGCGCCTGCGGTTTGGCTGCCAGCGCCACCGCATCTTCCAGATCGACAATCACCGCATGCGCGCCGGTACTGATGGCTTTCCCCAGCTTCTTTTCACTGTCCCCGGGAACGAAGAGCCATGAGCGTGGCGGCATGCGGTTATTCTCCTGAGATCAGGCGGTTGCAGTTTCCTCTGCAGCCGCTTCCTGCGCAAGCGTCGGGTAATCGGTATAGCCGTGTTCGCCGGGGAAATACCACGTCTGTGGCACATCGACATTGGGATTGAGGTGCGCGCCCTTGTGGATGCGGTCAACCAGATCGGGGTTGGAGATGAACGGGCGGCCAAAGCTGATGGCGTCGGCGCGGCCTGATGCCACATCGGTTGCTGCCTCCGCCGGCGTGTAGTCGCTGTTGAGTATCAGCGGCCCTGTATAGATCGAACGGATCAGCCCATCCTGCTTGGGCACTTCGGTTGCGCCAAAGGTGCCATCCGGCCCCGGCTGGCGCAGTTCGACAAAGCTCACGCCCAACTCCTCCAGCACGCGCGCTGCTTCGCCAAACGTCGCGGCGGGGTTGCTGTCATTCACCCCTTGCGAATCGCCATTGGGCGAAAGGCGGATCGAAACCCGGTCCTTGCCCCAGACCGCGATCAGTTCTTCCAGCACTTCGCGCATCAACCGCACGCGGTTCTGCGGGCTGCCGCCGTAATCGTCATCGCGCAAGTTCGTGCCATCTCGCAGGAACTGGTCGATCAGATAGCCATTGGCGGCATGAAGCTGCACGCCATCGAACCCGGCTTTCTTCGCGTTCTCAGCCGCGCGCCGATAATCGGCGATCAGGCGCGGCATTTCATCAGCGCGCAAA
The DNA here is from genome assembly GCA_041639635.1 of Novosphingobium sp. Lineage (GTDB taxonomy): Bacteria > Pseudomonadota > Alphaproteobacteria > Sphingomonadales > Sphingomonadaceae > Novosphingobium. The sequence continues at coordinate 33,511 of JBEQBV010000001.1, read as the reverse complement.
GGGCGGGCCTGTTCATAGGGCTTCGTCCCTTCAGCCGTGTGGGCATGGCCCGGCGCCGTTGTGGCGGATGCCGAAACGGGCGGCTGGCCGCCAAGGAAGCTGGAATGCACAACGCGCCCCATGTGCCACAGCTGCAGCACAATGCGTCCGCCTTCGGCATGTACCGCATCGACAATCGGCTTCCACGCGTCGGTCTGTTCATCGCTCCAGATACCCGGCGCGCTGGGCCAGCCAAGGCCCTCGCGGCTGATGCCGGTGGCTTCGGTGATGATCAGTCCGGCGCTGGCGCGCTGGCGATAGTATTCGATCATGATCGGCGTCGGCACGCTGTCACCGGTGGCGCGGCCACGGGTGAGCGGGGCCATCACGATCCGGTTGGGTGCTTCGATCGCGCCAAGGCGGATGGACTGGAACAACGGGTCATGCATGCTAGGAGGCCTTTCAATTCAACACTCGGCGAACCGCACTGGGTTTCGCTTTGCAACTGGATTAAGGCGCGGCCATGACGATTTCAAGTGACGCAGCCTTGTCATTCCGCCCCGGCCCGAAGCATTTCCTTGCGCTGCTGACAGGAAACATTGCCCTCGCGCTCGGGCCATGGTTCGTGCGCGTGGCCGATAGCGGGCCGGTATCAGCAGGGCTATGGCGGCTGGCGCTGGCATTGCCGCTGCTGGCGCTGTTCGCCTTGCGCGGGCGCGAGCCGATGTGGGGCTTTGCGCGCAAGGATTGGTGGATCATCGTGGCGGCGGGCGTGGTGTTCGCGCTGGACCTTGCCAGCTGGCATGTCGGGATCGAGATGACCAAGCTGGGCAATGCAACGCTGTTCGGCAATTCGGGCAGCGTGATCCTCATGATCTGGGGGCTGGTGACGATGCACCGCCGCCCGCACATGCGCGAGTTTGCGGCGGTGGCGATGGCGCTGGGCGGGGCGGGTCTGCTGCTGGGCCGATCGATGGAAATCGATGCGCGTACGCTGGCGGGAGACCTGTTCTGCATCCTCGCCGGGTTGTTCTACGTCGTCTACATCCTGCTGGTGCAGGGCATTCGCGGGCGCTTCGGATCGTGGAGCCTGCTGTTCTGGTCAAGCCTTGCCGGGGTGCCGGTGATGCTGGTGACGGCACTGGCCTTGGGCGAACCGGTCTGGCCCAATGACTGGCGCCCGGTCATCGGCCTGATGCTGGCCAGCCAGATCGTGGGGCAGGGCCTGCTGGTTTACTCCCTGCGCCATTTCCCGCCGCTGGTGATCGGCCTCGTTCTTCTCACCCAGCCTGCAGTCTCGGTGCTGGTCGGCTGGGTGGCCTTTGACGAGACGCTTGCCCTTCCAGACGCCATCGGCATGGCGCTGGTCGGCGCGGCGCTGGTGCTGGCGCGGTTGGGTGAGGGTAAGGCGGACTAAGTCTTAACTGCCAAATGGCCGTGCGCCCAGATCGCCCATCCCCACGGTGCCGCTGGCCATTTCCAGCATGCGGTCGAGGCTCTTCTTGGCGGCAAGCCGCATCGGCTCCTCAATCTCGATCCGGGGCTGCAGATCGCGCAGCGCGATATAGAGCTTTTCCATCGTGTTGAGCGCCATGTACGGGCAGATGTTGCAGTTGCAGTTGCCGTCTGCACCCGGTGCACCGATGAAGGTCTTGTCGGGGATGGCCAGCTGCATCTGGTAAATGATGTGCGGCTCGGTCGCCACGATTAGGGTATCGCCGGTGAAGGTCTTGGCGAATTGCAGGATGCCGCTGGTCGAGCCGACATAGTCGCAATGATCAAGGATATGCGGCGGGCATTCCGGGTGGCCTGCCACCGGCGCGCCGGGGTGCTGCGCCATCAGCTTGAGCAGTTCGGTTTCGCTGAAAGCCTCATGCACGATGCACACGCCGGGCCACAGCAGCATATCGCGCCCGAACTTGCGGTTCAGATAGCCGCCAAGATGGCGGTCTGGGCCGAAGATGATCTTCTGTTCGGGCGGGATCTGCGCAAGGATCGTCTCTGCGCTTGATGACGTGACGATCACGTCCGACAGCGCCTTCACCTCGGTCGAGCAGTTGATATAGGTCAGCGCAATATGATCGGGGTGGGCTTCGCGGAACGCCTTGAACTTGTCGGGTGGGCACGAATCCTCAAGGCTGCAACCGGCTTTCAGATCGGGCAGAACCACGATCTTTTGCGGGGACAGGATCTTGGCGGTATCGGCCATGAACTTCACGCCGCAAAACGCGATCACATCGGCATCGGTCTCCGCCGCCTTGCGCGAAAGCTCCAGACTGTCGCCCACGAAATCGGCAATGTCCTGAATTTCCGGGCGCTGATAATAGTGCCCCAGGATCACTGCGTTGCGTTCCTTGCGCAGACGGTTGATCTCTTCGCGCAGGTCAAGGCCGGAAAGGTTGGTCGGCTGGGCAGTCATCGCAAGGCTTCCTCCACCGGCCAAACCGTGCCGGGCTGAAGCGCGGACTTAAGGGGCAGTGCGCGCTCTAGCAATAGTGTTGGTCATTCGAACGTCACCACAACTTTGGCCTGTCGATACCCCGCGACTTGCAGCGGGATCGAAACATTCTGGCTAATCGCTTCCTTGGCAGCCTGCTTGGCAAGGTTCAGCAGCACCGGATTGGCCGCCTGTTTCACCGCTTGCGCTTCGGCAAGGCGCGTGTTGTCGCGCGTCAGCTTGTCTTGCGCCTCGCGCGTGATCCAGATGCCATCGCGCAGATATTGCGCGCGCGCTTCGTCAAGATTGGGGCGGCTCACGGTAAGTGGCGGAAGCTTTACGGCCAGCGTCTGCGTTTCCGCATTCCAGCTCAGCCGTTCACGCCCCACTTTGGCAAGATCGATGGTGTAATCGATCCGGGCGGGGATCACTGCCACTTGTTTGGAATTGACGAGGCCGAACATGCGCGAATCGTTGCTGGAGACGACCGGCGCAAGCTCTGCGCTGAACACGGTCAGCTTGTCCTGCTTTTCAAAAGCGACAAGGCTCGTCGCCAATGGGTCACCGATGTCTTCGGGCTGCCACCACTTCCACGCAAAAAACACTGCGGCACAAAGCGCCACCAGAAACAGCGCCCATGGCAGAAACGATACCCGCGCCAGTGAAGCGTCGCGCTTCACGGTGGGGGTGGGTGAAGTGGTCAGGTGCGGATCATCCATCGTTCACCTTCAACGGCCACGCGGCCTTGCCGTTCCAGATCGATCAGATGTGCGAGAACGGAACGCCCCGCTGCACCATGCAGGCGCGCGTCGAGGCCCTTGTACATGGCGCTCACGAATTCAGGGATGGCGTGCGGTCCGCTCTCTTCCAGCAATCGCACAATCTGGCGTTCGCGTTGCCGACGATGCCCCATCATTCCGCGCACCAACTGGCGCGGATTGTCGATTTGCGGTCCATGCGCCGGATAGAGCACGCGATCTTCGCGGTCATGCAGCTTCTGCAGGCTGGCCATATAGGCGGCCATATCGCCATCGGGCGGCGATACGACCGATGTGGACCAGCCCATCACATGATCGCCGGTAAACAGCGCGCCGCTTTCCACCACGGAATAGCACAAGTGGTTGCTGGTGTGCCCCGGCGTTGCCACCGTTTCCAGTGTCCAGCCATCGCCCGAAATCCGCTCCCCATCGGCTAAGACCCGGTCTGGCGCATAGTCGGCATCGAAAGCCGCATCGGCGCGGGGGCCATCGTCGTCCAGCGTCAATGGCGCACAGCCGATGATCGGCGCGCCAGTGGCTGCCTTTAGCGGGCGCGTCGCAGGGCTGTGATCGCGGTGCGTGTGCGTGCAGACGATGGCAGCAATCCGGGCATCGCCCACGGCGGCAAGGATTGCTTCGACATGCCCTTCGCTTTCCATGCCCACGGCATCGCCTGATCCGTAGGGGCCGGGATCGATCACCGCCACATCCGCCCCTGCGCCCACGATATAGGTCTGCGTGCCGGTGAATGTATAAGGTGAAGGGTTCGGCGCCAACACGCGCCGGACCAGCGGCTCAAGCACTTCGGCGCGGCCAACAGGCCATTCGCTGCGATCGGGGATAGGGGGCATTTGGGCCATGGAACCGCTATGGGCATAGTCCTGCTGCCATGCAACCTTGCACAACGTGACGCTAGGTATCAGGGTGGGCGGATGCAAAGCCCGATGGATGCCCCGTACGATCTGGCCGTAATCGGCGGCGGAGTGAATGGCGCGGCGATTGCGCGCGATGCGGCGGGGCGGGGCCTGTCGGTGCTGTTGCTGGAACGTGGCGATCTGGCGCAAGGCACATCGTCTGCTTCGACCAAACTGATCCATGGCGGTCTGCGTTATCTTGAACACCGCGAATTCGCGCTGGTGGCCGAAGCGCTGCACGAACGCGAAATCCTGTGGCACCAAGCCCCGCACATCGTGTGGCCGCTGCGCTTCGTGCTGCCGATCGTGCCCGAAGGCCGCCCGTGGTGGATGCTGCGCGCAGGGCTGTGGCTTTATGACCGGATCGGCGGGCGCAGAACGCTGCCGCCCACGCGGCGCGTGCGGCTTGAAGGGCGCATGGGCCTGCAATCCGACATCCGTCGCGGGTATGAATACTCCGATTGCTGGGTGGACGATGCGCGGCTGGTCGTGTTGCTTGCCCGCGATGCGGCAGACCGGGGGGCGGATGTGCGGACGCGATGTGCGGTCACCGCCCTGCGCCGCGAAGGGCACTTGTGGCGCATTGACGCTGGCGGAGAGGTTTTCCACGCCGCGATGACGATCAACGCCGCTGGGCCGCAAGTCGGCCAGTTGCTCGATGCGGCCCATGCGTCACGGCCCGGCACTTTGCGCAAGGTGCGCGGCTCGCACATCGTGGTGCCACGCCTGCACGATGATCCGCGCGCATTGTTCCTGCAATTGTCCGATGGGCGCGTGTGCTTTGCTATTCCCTGGCAACATGCTTTCACCTTGATTGGCACGACCGACAGCGAAGAAGGTGCCGATGCCGATCCGCCGCGGGTCAGCGAGGCAGAGATCGGCTATCTGCTCGCCGCAGCCAATCGCCACTTTCGTCGTCAGCTTTCGCGCGCCGATGTCGTCTGGACTTATGCCGGGGTGCGCCTGCTGGCCGATGATGGCAGCGGCAAGCCCGAAGCAGCCACGCGCGGCTATCGGTTCGAACTTGATCGGGGCAGCGATGGGCACGGCGCGCCGCTGCTGTCGGTGCTCGGCGGCAAGATCACCACGCACCGCACTTTGGCCGAAGCGGCGCTCGAACGTCTTGGCCTGATGGACAATGCCGGGTGGACCGCCAGTGCCCCGCTGCCGGGCGGCGATTTCAAACCCGATGGCATGGACGAGGCCGATAACCTGGCCCCGCTGGAACAGGAAATCCACGCTCAGGCACAGAACTTGTCGCGCGCCACCGTCCACCGCCTTGCCCGCGCTTATGGCACCGAAGCGCTGGGGTTTGTGCGGGGTGATATGGGGCGGGCCATCGGTCAGGGCTTTACCGAGGCCGAGCTGGATCACCTTGTCACGCGCGAATGGGCGCAGACTGCCCAGGATGTGCTGTGGCGCCGCTCAAAATTGGGTCTGTGGTTCAGTGCTGAAGAAGTGGCGCTGCTGGAAAGCCTGCTTCCTACTGCGTCATGACGTCAAATTGATCGTTTTGAATCAAGCTGCACTGGGGGCATCGCTTACTGCGCGGACCAATCGTTCGCGCAGGCGGCGCACCGCGCTGTCCCCGGTCAGGGTTTGCGTGCGCCATGAGGCTTCAAGTCGCTGAATGCGCTGATACAGTCGCTCGCTTTCATGAACGAGATCGCGGACATCGGCGGGCAGACTTTCCACCACGGCTTCCTCGCTTGCCGGAAAGTTTGCGATCAGCCGTCCGTGGCGACGCAGTTGGAGTTCCGAAAGTTCGCCTGCAAAGTGCGCGCGATGGTTCAGGAGCCATGCCAGGCAGTGCATCACCCGCGTCGTCGTGCGCAAGGCCTCGCAGCTTACCTGCACCCGGCGCAAGTCTTCATCATCATCACCACCGTTCGCCGCCGTTTCCACGCGCAGCCGCTCAAACCGCTGACGCACGGCCTCGGCAAGGCCAAGGGCTTCGGCATAGAGCGCTTCAATGATGCGCGGGTTAAGGCTGGGTAACAACGCCATGCAATCCGCATAGGCCCCCTGTTGCGGTTTCGCCAACTGGCCAGCGGCCCGCAGACTGTCCCATTTCCTGAACGTTTCTTAACGGGACAAGTGCGCGTCTCGTCAGGCGTATATCATAGTGTTGATATCACGCGATAATATCCGGGATCAGATAATCCTCGATCATGGCGATCTGATCCTTGAGCAGCAATTTGCGTTTCTTGAGTCTGGCAATCTGCAACTGATCGCGCGTTCCGGCAGAGGTCAGCGCGTCAATCGCAGCATCCAGATCGCGATGCTCGATGGTCAACGCTGCAAGCCTTTTGCGCATTTCCTCTTCGGTCACGTTCAGCCCAACTCCCTCACACGCAAACAACGCCAAAATTTCCACCAAGCCCGGACGTGTCTTACCGGCGACCTACGGATCAACCCATAAACCGACACGATCCGGCGCGGCTGCACTTGCAAGATACGAGTAATGTGGGAGCATGACAACGCGCTGACGGCACGAGTCGGAATCATGACGAAACCGGCACGGTGCTGTGGCGCTTGGCTGCATCATCATCCACTTCGGGATGGCGTGGTGCAGATGTCTGACGGGGGCTTTCCCCAAAGGAGGAAAACGCATGGAATCGACGCATATCAGCGCTCTCCAGAACAAGCACGCCGGCCTTGAAAAACAAATTCAGGCAGAAATGTCCCGGCCCCTCCCCGATGACAGGCTGGTCGCCCAGCTCAAGCGAAAGAAGCTGAAGATCAAGGAAGCGATCAACGGTCTGCATTGATCCCGCCTTATCTTGTTTCGCTTTGGGAGCCGCCCAGCAGGGCGGCTCTTTTGCGTTAAAGCTCTCGCAACAAAGACACTTCGTCATTCCCGACTCCGCGATAATGACGATGGAAGGGCGCAGGCCCCAAGAATACCTATCCACACCACTTTCGCCACCGCATCGGATTTCAGGCAACATTCCCAAATCACCTGCGCTAGGGTAGTCCTATGCCCATGCTCAGTGCCGTCACCGCCGCCCGCCAGATATTGACCTCCCTGCACGAGGTGATGGCCTCGCGCGCCGGTGCTCAGGCCAAACTGAACCAGATTGTCGAAGTGATCGGCAACAACCTCGATTCAGAGGTCTGCTCGATCTACCTGCTGCGCGAAGGCATGCTCGAACTGTTTGCCACACGCGGCCTCAATCAGGCGGCCGTCCACGTCACACGCCTGGCTGTGGGTGAGGGTCTGGTCGGCACGATTGCAGGCAATGTGGAAACACTGAACCTTGCCGAAGCTGCCGCGCATCCTGACTTCGCGTTCCGCCCCGAAACGGGTGAAGAAAAGTTCCACTCCTTTGCCGGTGTGCCCATCGTGCGGCGCGAACGTGCGGTGGGCGTGGTCGCAGTCCAGCATGTCGAACCACGCCGCTATGAAGAGGTGGAGATCGAGGCGCTGCAGACCGTGGCGATGGTCTTGTCGGAACTGATCGCCAACGCCGAACTGATCGATGATGAAGAAGTGCTGGGCGTGCCCGCGCACCTCACCGGACCGGACCGGATCACCGGCCTCACACTGGTAAAGGGCCTCGCCAGCGGCGTTGCGGTGTTCCACCAGCCCCGTGTCACCATCGAACACGTCGTCGCCGAAGATACCGAGGCTGAACGCCAGCGCGTGTACCTCGCGTTCGACAAGATGCGCGAACAGATTGATCGCATGGCCAGCCAGGCCGAATTCGGCATGGGCGGAGAGCATGAGGAGGTCCTCGAAACCTACCGCATGTTTGCCTACGATGAAGGCTGGTCGCGCCGCATCAATGAAGCCATCGATTCCGGGCTCACCGCCGAAGCCGCGATAGAGCGCGTGCAGCAGCGCACCCGCATGCGCATGCGCCAGATTGACGATCCGCTGCTGGCAGACCGGATGCACGATCTGGAAGATCTGTCCAACCGCCTGCTGCGCATTGTTTCCGGCCAACTTGGCACCGCGGCCACGATGGGGCTGAAGGGCGATGCCATTCTGATCGCCCGCAATCTTGGTCCTGCTGAACTGCTGGAATATGATCGGCGGCGGTTGAAGGGCGTGATCCTCGAAGAAGGCTCATTAACTGCGCATGTCGTGATCGTGGCCCGCGCCATGGGCATTCCCGTGGTTGGCCGCATGCGCGCGCTTCGCGGCAAAGTGCGCGAAGGCGATCATCTGCTGCTCGATGGCGATCAGGGCGTCGTCGATGTCCGCGCCGCGCCCACGCTGATCGAGGCGTTCGAAGCGCGCTTTGCCAAGAACCGTGAAAAGCAGGCGCATTACGCCACGATGCGCGATGTGGAACCATTCAGCCGCGATGGCACGCGCGTGACCGTGTTGATGAACGCGGGCCTGCGCGACGATACGCCGATGCTGGGGCTGACCGGCGCAGACGGGATCGGCCTGTTCCGCACCGAATTTCAGTTCCTCGTCTCGGCCACGCTCCCCTCGCGCGAACGCCAGACCCGGCTCTACCGCGATGTGCTCGACGCTGCCGGAGACAAACCGGTGGTGTTCCGCACGGTTGATATCGGCGGAGACAAGGTCCTGCCCTATCTGCGCCACAACGAAGGTGAAGCCGAGGAAAACCCCGCCATGGGCTGGCGAGCGTTGCGCGTCGCGCTGGAACGCGATGGTCTGCTCAAGGTGCAGGCGCGCGCCTTGCTCGAAGCTTCAGGTGGCCGCACACTCAACGTCATGTTTCCGATGGTCACAGAACCGTGGGAATTCGATGCAGCCAAGGCCGTGTTCGAAGGCCAGCTGGCGTTCCTGCGCCAGCGCAAGAAGCTGCTGCCCGAGGCGATCCGTTATGGCGCGATGCTGGAAGTGCCCGCACTGGCCGAATGCCTCGATGTGCTCGCGCCGCGCCTGTCGTTCCTGTCGATCGGCACCAATGACCTGACGCAGTTTCTCTTCGCCGCCGATCGCGCCAATCCCAAGCTGGCGGAGCGCTACGATTGGCTCTCGCCCGCCATCCTGCGCTTCCTGCGTCGTGTGGTTTCCAGCGTTGCGCCCTTTGGCACCGACGTAACCGTCTGCGGCGAAATGGGCGGACGCCGGTTGGAAGCGCTGGCCCTGCTTGGCCTTGGCATTACCCGCTTGTCGATCACGCCTGCTGCGGTTGGCCCGGTCAAGGAGCTGGTGCGCAAGATCGACATTGCCGAAATCCGTGGCGCGATGGATCGCTGGCTGGCCGAACCGCCGCGTGACATGCGCGCCGCTCTTGTCGATTGGGCGCAGGAGCGTTCAATCGAGTGCGATTGACGCGGCTTTCCAGGCAATTCATCGCGGAATTCCGCCATTCTTCCGCGAACGAAGTTGACTTTTGGTGCTTTGCAGCGAACCCTTCACAAACGGTTGCCAAATACCAAGACCAAATACGAAGCAAAAACACGGGAGTCGCGTTTTGACCGAAGCTGGCGGGTTGCACGCCATGAGCATTGATACCGATGCTCCCATCCCTGCGGGTGAGCCGAACCAGCCTTCGGCGGCCAAGCTTTCGGTGGGAAAAACCTTGCGCGCGGCGCGCGAAGCGGCCGGTCTTGATATTAAGCAGCTGTCGCAGCGCACGCGGGTGACCACGCGTCATCTGGAAGCGCTGGAAGCCGGCGATTATGCGTCCCTGCCCGGAAGGCCCTATGCGCTGGGCTTTGCCAAGAGTTATGCCCGCGCGGTCGGTCTTGATGACGCGGCGATCACAGAGGCGATCCGCGCAGAGCTGGAAACGCAGGCTCCGCCACCACCGCCGCGCGTGATCAACCAGTTTGAAGTGGGCGACCCTGCGAAAACGCCTTCACGCCTTACCACGTGGTTGGCGCTCGGCCTTACTGTTGCCATCGCACTTACCGGTCTGGTGTTCTGGCGCAGCTATTACATGCCCGCCGCAGATCTTCCCTCGCTGCTGCCAACAGAGGAAGAGGCTCCGGTTGCAGCTTCGTCAGGTCAGGTCGCTGTCGTGCCGCTGCCCAGTGCCGCCCCTTCCGGCCCGGTTGTGTTCACGGCCACCGAGGATGCAATCTGGGTCAAGTTCTATGACGGGCAAGGCCAGCAGATCCTGCAAAAGCAGCTTGCCATGGGCGAAAGCTTTACCGTGCCGGAAACGGCGCAGAACCCGCAGCTTTGGACCGGGCGGCCCGATGCCTTGACGGTGACGATCGGTGGACAGCCCGTGCCGAAGATCGCCGAGCGTGAGGGCATCGTGAAGAACGTTCCTGTGAGCGCAGCAGCGCTTCTCGCGCGCACAGCGCCACAGGCCGCTCCTGCAGGCGCACCTGCACCTGCACAGAATGCTGTTTCGGCAAGACCGTCGCGGACCGTAGCTCGCTCCGTTGCTGGGCAGGCGGGATCGCGTCGCCCCGCATCATCTGCTGAAAGCCAGGTGGCTGCGCAGGATGCACCGCCAAATGCTCCCGCACCTACGGCTGAAACGCCGCCTGCATCCACGGGATTGCGTTGAGCCGTCTCGATTTGCCATCTCGACTTGCCATCTCGACTTGCCATCTCGACTTGAACGCCACACTGGGGCATTCAGGCAATCGGATAAGCGCTTGGGGTTCAGGCCTGCAGGCTTCAGGATGCGCATCGGGATCGGGCGTGTCCGATCAACGGGAACGATGATGACTGTAAATTTCCGCACTATCACTCCGCTCGCCGCGTTCGTGCTGGGTGTTGCCGCCCCGATTGCGGCGCCGGTTCACGCGCAAACTGCCACGCAAGTCGATTCCGAAGCGCGGCTGCGCCGGATCGAGGCGGAAGTCCGCGCGATCCAGCGCAAGGTCTTTCCCGAAGGTGCGGGCAAGACCTTCGTCCCTGAAATCACGCCGGGGCAGCCCGCACCCACCATTGCCGGCACGCCCGCAGCATCGGCGGTTTCCGATATTCTGGCGCGGATCGATGCGATGGAAGCGCAGATGGCCCGCCTGACCGCGCAGGTCGAAGAAGGCCAGAACCGCTCGGCCAAACTGGAAGAGCGCCTCGCCCGGCTTGAAGCCGCCGCCGCTCCGCCATCCGATGTAACACCAGTGCCCACACCCGCACCTGCGCCAGCGGCAACGCCTGTTGCAGCAACCCCGGCGGCAAAGCCCGCAACGCCGGCTGCGGCAAAACCCGTGGCCAAACCGGCCACGCCCGCTGCAGCGCGCGTCGCTGCGGTTCAGGCCATCGAAAAGCCTGCAACCGGTGATGCCGGGCAGGATGAATACATGTACGGTTTCCGCCTGTGGGAGGCCAAGTTCTATCCCGAAGCGCAGCAGCAGTTGCAGATCTTCGTGGACCGCTATCCCAAGCACAAGATGATCAGCTACGGTCGCAACCTGCTGGGCCGTGCGTGGTTGGATGATGGCAAGCCCGGCACCGCGGCGCAGTTCTTCCTGCAGAACTATCTGGCCGACAAGAAGGGCGCGCGCGCGCCTGACAGTCTGCTCTATCTCGGCAATGCGATGGTCAAGCTGAAGGATACCGAAAAGGCCTGTGGTGCCTTTGCCGAACTGGCTGCGACCTACCCGAACGAAATCATTGGTCGCCTCAAGACCCAGTATGACGCTGCGCGCGCTTCGGTGAAGTGCAAATGACCGGGAAGTGCGTGTAATGGTGTCGGGAATAGCCTGACCGCGCCTGCCACAAACCTGGCTGCGCGCTTTGCAGCGCATTGGGGGGCGGTCGCACCGCACGGCAAAGTAGGCCTCGCAGTCTCTGGCGGGCCAGATAGTCTTGCGCTGTTGCTGTTGATGCACGAAGTTGCGCCGCGCAACTTCGTGGTCGCCACGGTCGATCACGGGCTTCGGCCCGAAGCGGCGCTAGAGGCGGCGATGGTCGCCGCACTTTGTGCAAGGTTGGGCATTGCGCACCAGACTCTTGCCCTCTCGCTGGAAAAGGGAAGCGCCGTGCAGGAACGCGCGCGCACGGCCCGCTATGCTGCGCTGGCGGATTGGTGCACAGCGCAACAGCTGGCTGCGCTGGTCACCGCACATCACGCCGATGATCAGGCCGAAACCATGATTATGCGCCTTAACCGCGCTGCCGGTTTGCGCGGCCTTGCCGCCATGCGCACATGCGCCACCGTGCCCGGCATGCCAGCCCTTCCACTGTTGCGGCCTTTGCTCGGCTGGCGCAGATCCGATCTGGCTCAAGTGGTCAAGATTGCGGGACTTGCCGCCGCCGATGACCCCTCAAATCAGGACATGGCCTACGAACGGGTGCGGGTGCGTGCCGCCATGACGGCAAGTGATGCCTTTGATGCGCAAGGCTTTGCCGCCAGCGCGCACCATCTGGTACAGGCGGATCAGGCGCTTGAATGGGTGGTGGAACGGCTTTGGCACGACGTGGAGCAGCACGATTGGGGTTTCACGTGGAACCCGCCTGCCGATCTGCCAAAGGTTCTGGCCTTGCGCATTTTGGAGCGCATTCTTGCAGCACACGGCGGCCACCCTCCACGCGGTTCGCGGCTCGCGCGCTGGCTGGCGACTCTGAAGTCCGGTGGCGTGGCTACGCTCGGCAATGTCAAAGGCGATGCACGCAGCGCGCCATGGCGTTTCAACCGCGCGCCAGACCGACGGCACTAAGGGACATCCCACTACAGGGCAGGTCGCCCAAAAAGCATGGACGCGCTATATTGCGCTTTAACCGGTCAGCCCTACATTGACTCAGGACAGCGCCTGTTTTGGCGAATGTGGAAAGATTTCCGATGAACGACGATCAGCCCCCGGCCAACCCGTGGATCAAGAGCCTCCTTGTCTGGGGTGGCATCTTCCTTGCCCTCTTGCTCGTGGTTTCGATGTTCGGATCGCGGGTGGATCAAAACTCCACGCAGATCCCCTATTCCGCGTTCCGCGGCCAAGTGGCCGAAGGCGTTGTCCGCTCGGTGGAAATCGCGCCGGACCGGATCATCGGCACGCTCAAGAATGGCGGCCAGTTCACCACCATTCCCGTGCCCGGCGATTCGGATCTGCCCAAGCTGCTGCAGGACAATGGCGTGCAGTATGCGGGCAAGGCGGCTGAACAGCCCAACATGCTGATGTGGATCATCGCCAACTCGCTGCCGTTCCTGCTGATTCTGGGCGTTGCGTTCTTCGCGCTACGTCAGGTGCAGAAGGGGGGCGGTTCGGGCGCAATGGGCTTTGGCAAATCAAAGGCCAAGCTGCTCACCGAACGCTCGGGCAAGGTGACGTTCAACGATGTCGCCGGTATCGATGAAGCGCGCGAAGAACTCGAAGAAATCGTTGAGTTTCTGCGCGATCCCACGCGTTTTTCCAAACTTGGCGGCCAGATTCCCAAGGGCGCGCTGCTGGTTGGCAGCCCCGGCACCGGCAAGACGCTGCTGGCCCGCGCCATCGCGGGTGAGGCAGGCGTGCCGTTCTTCACCATTTCGGGTTCGGACTTTGTCGAAATGTTCGTCGGCGTTGGTGCTTCCCGTGTGCGCGACATGTTCGAACAGGCCAAGAAGAACGCACCGTGCATCGTCTTCATTGACGAAATCGATGCGGTCGGCCGCCACCGTGGCAACGGCATGGGCAATTCCAACGATGAGCGCGAACAGACGCTGAACCAGCTGCTGGTAGAAATGGACGGTTTTGAGGCGAACGAAGGCATCATCATCATCGCCGCCACCAACCGCCCGGATGTGCTGGACCCTGCGCTGCTGCGTCCGGGCCGGTTTGACCGTCAGGTCGTGGTGCCCATCCCTGACATCGAAGGCCGCGAGAAGATCCTCGCCGTGCACATGAAGAAGGTGCCGCTGGCACCAGACGTGAACTCGCGCACCATTGCGCGCGGCACGCCGGGCTTCTCGGGCGCTGATCTTGCCAACCTGGTGAATGAAGCTGCTCTTCTGGCCGCACGCCGCAACAAGCGCCTTGTCGCCATGCAGGAATTCGAAGACGCCAAGGACAAGGTCATGATGGGCGCGGAACGCCGCTCGATGGTTATGACCGACGATGAAAAGAAGATGACCGCCTATCACGAAGCTGGCCATGCCATTGCCTCGGTGTTCGAACCGGCGTCTGACCCGATCCACAAAGCCACGATCATCCCGCGCGGCCGCGCCCTTGGCATGGTCATGCGCCTGCCGGAACGCGACAGCTATTCCTATCACCGTGACAAGATGCACGCGAACCTCTCGGTCGCCATGGGTGGCCGCGTGGCCGAAGAGATCATCTTCGGACACGACAAGGTTTCCTCCGGTGCCTCGTCAGACATCCAGTACGCCACCTCGCTGGCGCGCTCGATGGTGACGAAGTGGGGCATGTCGGAAAAGCTTGGTCCGCTGCAGTATGAAGACCAGCAGGAAGGCTATCTCGGCATGGGCGGTTCGGCCCGTCTGTTTTCGTCGGATGAAACCAACAAGCTGATCGACAGCGAAATTCGCAGCCTTGTGGATGGTGCGCATGCGCGCGCTACCGAAATTCTCACGGGCAACGAAGACAAGCTCCACCTCCTCGCCCAGGCGCTTCTGGAATATGAGACGCTGACCGGCGATGAAATCAAGGAACTGCTCGACAGCGGCAAGATCGATCGCCCGCAGAATCCCGGAAACTCCGTGCGCCCGACCGTGGCGCAAGGCTCGGCGGTTCCCCGTTCGGGCAAGAAGTTCGGCGGATCGGCCAGCCCGCAACCGGCCTGATCTAATTGCCTTGGCGAACACGGGGCGGGGGGAAACCTCCGCCCCTTTCGTTTGCGTGCGAAAGGCGCAATTTCACTGAACATTAACCTTGTCCGTGCAGTCCGGTGATGAAGCGGCTACAGGGCGAAACGTGTTTACACCGCGTGATCAGATGATGGCGTTTGCCGGTGTTGGTGCCGGTGGGGGAGGGCGTAGTGGTTTCGGCCAGCGCACAGCCCCCCTACCTGAGTGTGAAACGGATGCGGTTCTGAACAGCACCAAGATGCACCTAGCTGCACCTACGCGCACTTTGACCGCCGCAATCGAACGCTGGTTTGCCGCAAACGACCTTGTCCACGACCTTGCCGAAGACATCGGTAGCGCGCGCTGGTTTCGCGGCTTTGGCACGATGCTTGGCTTGGGCGCAGCCGCCGTCTTGTTATGGCCAAACTTCGCTCCACTTCAGGCCGCGCCGCTTTCTGCGCTCGACGAATCGGCGCAGGATGAATTCCGGGTGCAGGGCATCCGCCCGCTTGCCTTGGGGGCTGACAATGGCCGCCGCATGAACGCCACCAACGCCGTCATCCCGCTCGCCGCCGCGCCAGAGCGGCCGAGCATTGATCTCACTGCAACGCTGGGGGGTGGTGACAGCTTCCCGCGCATGTTGCAGCGGGCGGGCCTTGCCAGCAGCGATATCGTGCAAGTGCTTGATCTGGTTGGCGGACAGATCACGCCCGGCACGATCCCACCCGGCACCCGCTTTGCCATCCGCCTTGGCGCGCGCACCTCGCCCTCGCAGCCGCGACCGCTGGAGGAGCTGTCGTTCCGCCCCCGCTTCGATCTGGCGCTTCACGTGAAACGCAATGGCGGTGGCTTGTCGCTCGCCACAAATGCCATCGCGGTTGATACCGCACCGATGCGCATTCGCGGCATCGTGGGCGGCAGCCTCTACCGCTCCGCTCGCGCTGCCGGAGCGCCGCCATCGGCCGTGCAGGACTATCTGCGCACGATCGACGAACATATGGCGTTTGAAGAAATCGCGCCCGGCGACGAATTCGACCTCGTCTTTGCCAACCGCCGCGCCGCCAGTGGGGAACAGCAGGCGGGCGACCTGATCTATGCAGGCGTGGTCCGCGCGAACAAGCCAGTGCTGCAGTTGCTGCGCTGGGGCAAGGACGGCGCGTTCTATTCGCCACAAGGAATGGCCGAAGGATCGCAGGAAACCAGCAGCGCCTTTGGCTCGCCGGTCAATGGCCGCATCACATCGTATTTCGGCGCGCGCCGTCATCCGATCCTGGGCTATGTGCGGATGCATGCGGGCGTGGACTTCGGCGCAGGCTGGGGCGCGCCGATCTATGCTGCCACCGATGGCCGCGTGAACTTTGCCGGTTGGCACGGCGGGCACGGCAATTACGTGCGGATCGATCATGGCGGTGGGATCGGCACCGGATATGCCCACATGAGCCGCGTGGCAGTGGCTCCGGGCATGTCCGTCCGGCGTGGGCAGGTGATCGGCTATGTCGGTTCCACGGGCCTTTCGACCGGGCCGCACTTGCACTATGAAATGTATCGCAATGGGCAGACAGTGAACCCGCTGTCGATGACGTCGATTGTGCAGCGCGCCACGGTCGACCCGGCGCAGCTGGCGGCGTTCAAGGCCAAGCTGGCGCAAGTCACCGCGATCAAGGCCAACACGTCCCAATGAATCAGGCCGAGTGATTGCAGGAGCCGCGTGCAATCGCTAGGCCTGCTTTCATGACGACTTATCCCCTGACTCGCCTGCGCCGCACCCGTGCCACTGCCTGGAGCCGCGCCCTGCACCGCGAAGTGCTGGTAACGCCTGCAGACCTGATCTGGCCGCTGTTCGTGACTGAGGGGCAGGGTGTGGAAGACCCTATCGCCTCGCTCCCCAGCGTATCGCGCTGGTCGGTAGATGGTATCGTGGCGCGAGCGAAGGAAGCGGTGGCGTTGGGTATTCCCTGCCTTGCCCTGTTCCCCAATACGCAGGCAGACCGGCGGAGCGAGGATGGCAAGGAAGCGCTGAACCCCGATAACCTGATGTGCCGCGCGATCCGCGCGATCAAGGATGCTTGCGGCGATGATATCGGCGTGCTGACCGATGTGGCGCTCGATCCCTATACCAGCCACGGGCAGGACGGATTGATCGATGCTACCGGTTACGTGCTCAACGATGCGACCGTGGAAATGCTGGTCGGGCAAAGCCTGAATCAAGCCGCGGCGGGCGCAGATGTGATCGCACCGTCCGACATGATGGACGGGCGCATTGGTGCGATCCGCGAGGCGCTGGAGGAAGCGGGGCACGCCAATGTTCAGATCATGTCCTATGCCGCCAAATATGCCTCGGCGTTCTATGGCCCGTTCCGCGATGCGGTGGGTTCCAGCGGCCTGCTGAAGGGCAACAAGAAAACCTACCAGATGGACCCCAGCAATGCCGAAGAAGCCCTGCGCGAGGTGGAAATGGACCTTGCCGAAGGCGCAGACAGCGTGATGGTCAAGCCAGGCCTGCCCTATCTGGATATCGCCGTGCGCGTGAAGCAGGCGTTTGGCGTGCCGGTTTTCGCCTATCAGGTGAGCGGCGAATACGCGATGATCGAAGCGGCGGTGGCGGCGGGCGCGGCAGACCGCGATACGATGGTGCTGGAAACGCTGCTGGCGTTCAAGCGTGCGGGCTGTTCCGGCGTGCTGACTTATCACGCTGCCCATGCCGCGCGATTGATGGGCAAGTAAATGACCTATCCTGATGTTTCTATCATCACGCTGAACGGCAAGACGCCGCGCATTCACGAAAGCGCCTTCATCGCGCCGGGATGCAGGATCATCGGCGATGTGGAGATCGGGCCTGATGTGTCCATCTGGTACAACTGCGTGATCCGGGGCGACGTGAACCACATCCGCATCGGCGCGCGTACGAATGTGCAGGATGGCAGCGTGATCCATGTTGACAGCGCGTGGCCTGAAAAGCCCGATGGCTTCCCCACTATCATCGGCGAGGATGTGCTGATCGGCCATCTGGCGATGGTGCACGGCTGCGTGATCGAGGATCGCGGCTTTGTGGGGCTGGGGGCCATCGTGATGAGCGGCGCATACATCGAAAGCGATGGCATGCTGGCCGCAGGCGCGATGCTGACCGGGGGTAAGCGCGTGCTTTCGCGCCAGTTGTGGAGTGGCAGGCCCGCTTCCTACATGCGCGATCTGAACGATGCGGCCATTGCTGACATGCAGCGCGGCGTGCAGCATTACGTGCACAACGGGCAGGCGCATAAGGCTGCTGTTCTTGGCGCGGCCCAAGGCTGAACTTCCTTCTGCCGCAGGATTGCGCGCGCTCGCAAATGCCGAAGGGCGGCTTGCGGTGCGCGTAACGCCCGGCGCGCGCAGTGAAGGCATCGAGATCACGGATGGCCGGGTGCTGGTGAAAGTGCGCACCAAGCCCGAGGACGGCAAGGCCAGCGCCGCGGTGCTTCAATTGCTGGCGCAGGCGCTGGATGTTGCCCCGTCAAAAGTGGAAATGTTGCGCGGCGCAACTTCGCGCGAAAAGCTGTTCAGGATTCCCCAAGACTGACGTCAGACGGTAGGTTGAACGCAACCGCCACCATTACGGCGCAGTAAGCCGCTGCAAGCCACAGGCAGCCCATCGGCAGCCGATCCTGCAGAAATGCGCCAAGCACTGCGCCTGCCATCAATCCGCCCCACAGGCTAGCCCACGCTCTCCATCCGCTGTTTGGCTGGCCTGCAAGGGCGTTGGCCAGACCTTGCCCCAATTTCACCAGCGCACCGGTCATATAGGTCAAGCCAACCGTTACTTCCCCGCCGCGCTGGAACGTGTTGTTGAGCGCGCCCATCGCCACCACCAAACCGCCGAGCATCAGGGCGGGCTGGCCCAGCATGCGTCCAATAGCTGCAGCCAGCAGCATCGCGGTGACAAAGGTCAGCAAAACCGGTTTCCGCCACCGCCCTGCGCGGTGAGACAGGAGCGCGCCACCGGTCACCCCGCCCAGAAAGCCCGCGATCAGAACGGCAGGCATCGCCGCATGAACCGGATCAGTGCCAAGCGATACGCCGAGCCGCGTGGAATTGCCCGACATGAACGACACGAAATAGCCGTCTGCCGACAGGAACCCGACGGCATCAATGAACCCTGCCATGGCAGCCAGCGCGATGGCAAAGTAGCGGCGGGAGCGGTCATATTCGATCATGCGCCGCAGAATAGGGCCAATGTCAGTCTCGCGCCATTCCCAAGGCCATGCGCGTCAGCATGTCTGTCAGAGCACCGGCAATCTCGCGGTCCTGCAAGTCTGCATCGGCAATCGCGCGGGTCATGCAATCGGCCCATTGCTGCGCGGTCTTGCGCGTGATCGGAAAGGGTTTGTGCATTGACATCATGCACCTGCCAGGGTTCGCCTCAAACCACTGGCGCGGGCCGCCGCTCCAGCCAGAGAGGAATCCGGGCAGCGATTGACGCATGGGCGCAAGGTCTGCAGCGTGCATGGCCCTGAGCGCGCGGTAGGCCGGGTCCGTGTCCATCAGGTCATAGAATCGATCGCTGATCCGCTGCAGTACATCACTGCCACCGATGCGGTCGTAAGGGCTGCGGTCCGGTTGATCGTGAGGTTTGGTGGCCAAGCTGCTGCTCCGGGCATAATCAGGGAGCGTCCGTCATGCCTCGCCATCTTCTCGGCAACATTGACCAGCATCAATCGCCAGTGGGCAAGGCCTTGGCCACGAGGCTCGCTGCCATGCCGCCGAACATTGCCCCAAGCGCGAGATTGGTGGCCACGGCATCCCATTGGCGATAGCGCGCCCATTCGCTGCCGGTGCGCAAGGAAACCCAAGCGAGTTTGCCCAGTGCGATCGCAGGCACGGCAAGTAGAATGCCGGACATCGTCTCTCTCCCCGTTATTCACTCCATAACGGAGGTAACCCCGCTGACGTTCCCAAATCAATCGGCAATCAGCGCCTTCAGCGTATCGAGCCGGTCCGCCTCGTGCGCGGGCTTGTCGGTGCGGATGCGGCTGATGCGGGGGAAGCGCATCGCGACGCCGGATTTGTGGCGCTTGCTGGTGTGGACCGAATCAAATGCGACTTCGAAGACCAGCGACTTGTCGGTTTCGCGCACCGGGCCGAATTTGCCGACTGTGTGCTGGCGAACGTGGCGGTCGAGGAACTTCAGCTCCTCGTCGGTGAAGCCGAAATAGGCTTTGCCGACAGGCAGCAGTTCTGCCCCCGCATCGGGATCGCCGTTCCAGCAGCCGAAGGTGAAATCGGAATAGAACGACGAGCGTTTGCCTGACCCGCGCTGCGCATACATCAGCACGCAATCGATCAGGAGCGGATCGCGTTTCCACTTGTACCACAAGCCGGTGCGGCGTCCCGCGACATAGGGGGAATCGCGGCGTTTGAGCATGACGCCTTCTATGGCCTCATCGCGTGCGCGGCTGCGAATTTCGGCCAGATCGTCGAAGTTCTTGGCCGGGATGACCTGCGAAATGTCGAAACGGGTGGCGTCAAGACGCGGCACGAGTGCTTCCAATCGGGCGCGGCGCTGCTCCCACGCCCATTCGCGCAGGTCTTCCTTGTCCTCGATCAGCAGATCGTAAAGGCGCACGAAGGCGGGGGATTCGGCCAGCATCGCCTTGGACACGGTCTTGCGGCCCAAGCGCTGCTGCAGCGCGTTGAAGCTGGCCGCGCCGCCGGTTTCGCCACCCTGATGTGCGCCGCGCACCAGCAGTTCGCCATCGAGCACGCAGGGAGTGGTGAGCGCGGTGGTCACTTCGGGGAACGTGGCGGAGATATCGTCACCGCTGCGGGAATAGACGCGGGTTTCGCCTGCTACATGGACGATCTGCACGCGGATGCCGTCCCATTTCCACTCGGCAGCGTATTCGGACAGGTCCAATGTTTCAGCTTCGAGCGGGTGCGCGAGCATGAAGGGGCGGAACAGCGGCAGCAGATCGGTGCGGGGCGGCGGTGCGCCGTTCGCCGCCCAATCGAACAGCGGGGTGTAGGGGGGGGACTGGCCGTGCCAGTATTCCTCCACATCCTCAACGCTGACGGTGAAGGCTTGCGCAAAGGCGACTTTGGCGAGGCGCGCGGAGATGCCGATGCGCATCGCCCCGGTTGCAAGCTTCAGCAATGCATAGCGACCGTTGACGTCAAGGCGATCAAGCAAGTCGGTCAGAATGGCGGGTGCGGTGGTGCGGGTGGTGGCGTGGAGCGTGGCGACGACTTCGGCGACGGTTGGGGCGGGAAGGCGCTGACCTAGCGGTTCGGGCCAGAGCAGGCTGGCGGTTTCCGCCGTATCGCCCACGTATTCGCGGCTCAAGGTCCACAGCACCGGATCGACCCGCTCCGCCATCAGGCTGCGGATCAGGCTGGCTTTTACGGCGGGGAAGTCCAGCCCGTCAGTGAGCGCGGCGAGTGCCCAGCCCCGGTCGGGGTCGGGCGTTTCGCGCAGGTAATCGGCCAGCAGTGCCAGCTTGGCATTGCGCGAAGGCGTGAGGACGAGCGCGTCGAGCAGGGCGGCGAAACGGTTCATTGGTTGGTGCCATTGCGCAAACATGCTTCGACAAGCTCAGCATGAGCGGTTTTCTGAGATAGCAATAGGATCCGCTCGGCCTGAGCTTGTCGAAGGCCCCCAGCGCTACGCATCAATCATCCTCGTCCTCATACCCTACCAGCGCCAGCGCGCGGGCCTTGCGCTGGGTGAGTTCGCACCAGCGCAGCAGGGCTTCCTCGCGGCCATGGGTGACCCATGTTTCGGCGGGGTTCACTTGGGTGATGGTCTGGGTCAGCTCGTCCCAGTCAGCATGGTCTGAGATGATCAGTGGCAGTTCCACCCCGCGCTGGCGGGCGCGCTGGCGCACGCGCATCCAGCCTGACGCCATGGCGGTGACCGGCTCGGGCAGGCGGCGGCTCCAGCGGTCGTTGAGCGCAGAAGGCGGGCAGATGATGATCGCATTGGCCAGCGCCGCCTTGGGTACGCCTGCCACGGGTTGCAAATCGCCCAGATCGACGCCGTGGTCTTCGTAGAGGCGGCACATCCGCTCCATCGCGCCGTGGAGCCAGATGGTTTCGCGAAATCCGGCAGCGCGCAGTTCCGCGATGACGCGCTGGGCCTTGCCCAAGGCGTATGCGCCGACCAGGACGCAGCGGCCCTGCCCATTCTCGCGCGCGGCGAGGAGCTTGGCCATTTCATCGGCAATCGGCGGATGGCGGAAGACGGGGAGGCCAAAAGTCGCCTCGGTCACGAACACGTCGCAAGGAGTGACTTGAAATGGCGGGCAGGTGGGATCGGCGCGGCGCTTGTAGTCGCCGGTCACGATCACCCGCTCGCCTGCGTGTTCGAGCAGGATCTGGGCCGAGCCAAGGACATGGCCTGCGGGGACGTACGTCGCCTTGACGCCGCCTTTGAGCGTTACGGTTTCACCATAGGCCACTGGCGTAGAGCTAGTTTCGAGTACGCCATAGCGCAGCGCCATGATCGCCAGCGTTTCGGGCGTGGCAATGGTCAGGCCGTGGCCACCGCGCGCGTGATCGGCGTGGCCGTGGGTGACGAGCGCCGTATCCACCGCCCGCGCCGGATCGATCCACGCATCGGCGGGGACGACATGGAGGCCAAAGGGGTCGGGTTTCAGCCAGGAAAAGGGCGGTGCCATCGTCATGAAATGGATGGTTCGGCCTTTGGGTTCCAGTGCCCTTCGTGCCGTGAAGTTGCGCCGCGCAACTTTCACCCAAGAAAAAGGCCCACCCTCGAAAGGGCAGGCCTTGTTCTGTGGCAATGAGCAGAAGCTTATTCGGCTTCGTCGGTGTTCGGCTCTTCCGTTGCGGTGGAGCCGGCCTTGCCCTTTTTCACCTTCTTTTTCACCAGCTTCGGCGCAGCAGGCGTCAGTTCAAAGGAGAGCGCGTCTTCCTTCAGGCTGACGTGGACTTCGCCGCCGTTGGCCAGTTTGCCGAACAGCAGTTCTTCGGCCAGCGGTTTCTTGACCTTCTCCTGAATCAGACGGGCCATGGGCCTTGCGCCATAGAGCTTGTCATAGCCTTTCTGCGCCAGCCATGCGCGGGCGTCGGCATCGAACTGGATGTGGACGTTCTGATCGGCCAGTTGCAGTTCAAGCTGCAGTACGAACTTGTCGACCACGCGGCTGACAACTTCGGTCGGCAGGTAGCTGAATGGCACGATGGCATCCAACCGGTTGCGGAATTCGGGGGTGAACATCTTCTTCACCGCCTCATCGCCCGCGTCGGCCTTCGACACGTCGCCAAAGCCGATGCCCTGACGCGCCATGTCCGATGCGCCCGCGTTGGTGGTCATGATCAGCACCACGTTGCGGAAGTCCACCGTCTTGCCGTGGTGATCGGTCAACCGGCCATTGTCCATCACCTGCAGCAGGATGTTGAACAGATCGGGATGCGCCTTCTCGATTTCGTCGAGCAGCAGGACGCAATGCGGCTGCTGATCGATCGCATCGGTGAGCAGACCGCCCTGATCGAAGCCGACATAGCCCGGAGGCGCACCGATCAGGCGCGAGACCGAGTGCCGCTCCATGTATTCGGACATGTCGAAGCGCTGCAGCGGGATGCCCATGATCTGGGCAAGGCTGCGGGCAACTTCGGTCTTGCCCACGCCGGTGGGGCCGCTGAATAGGAACGAGCCGATGGGCTTGTCCGCGTCGCGCAGGCCTGCACGGCTGAGCTTCATCGCAGAAGACAGCACTTCGATGGCGCGGTCCTGACCGAACACCAGGCGCTTCAGATCGCGGTCGAGATGTTCGAGCACCTTCTTGTCGTCGCTCGACACCGATTTGGGCGGGATGCGTGCCATCGTGGCGATGACCTGTTCGATCTCGCGCGCGGTGATGGTCTTCTTGCGCTTCGAAGGCGGCACCAGCATCTGCATCGCGCCCACTTCGTCGATCACGTCGATCGCCTTGTCGGGCAGCTTGCGGTCATTGATGTAGCGCGCCGAAAGTTCGACCGCGGTCTTGATCGCATCGGGCGTGTATTTGACCTTGTGGTGGTCTTCAAAGGCGGTGCGCAGGCCGCGCAGGATCTTGATCGTGTCCTCGATAGTCGGCTCGTTCACATCGATCTTCTGGAACCGGCGCAGCAGGGCGCGGTCCTTTTCGAAGTGATTGCGGAACTCCTTGTAGGTGGTCGATCCGATGCAGCGGATGGTACCGCCCGAAAGCGCAGGCTTCAGAAGGTTCGATGCATCCATCGCGCCGCCGCTGGTGGCGCCGGCGCCGATCACGGTGTGGATTTCATCGATGAAGAGGACCGCGTGCGGCATCTTTTCCAGCTCGGAGACAACCTGCTTCAGGCGTTCTTCAAAGTCACCGCGATAACGCGTTCCAGCCAGCAGGCTGCCCATGTCGAGCGAATAGATCACCGCTTCAGTCAGCACTTCGGGCACGTCGCCTTCTACGATCTTGCGCGCCAGACCTTCGGCAATCGCGGTCTTGCCCACGCCCGGATCCCCCACATAGAGCGGGTTGTTCTTCGAACGGCGGCACAGGATCTGGATCGTGCGGTCCACTTCGGGACCACGTCCGATCAGCGGATCGATCTTGCCGGTCAGCGCCTTCTCGTTGAGATTGACGGTGAACTGGTCGAGCGCGGTTTCCTTCTTCTGGCCCTTGGAATCGGCCTTTTCTTCCTGCTGCTTTGGTGCGTCTTCTTCCGTTCCCTTGGGGTTGCGACCTTCGACCTGACGGCCACCCTTGCCGATGCCGTGGCTGATGAAGCTCACCGCGTCGAGGCGGCTCATGTCCTGCTGCTGCAGGAAGTAGACGGCGTAGCTATCGCGTTCAGAAAACAGCGCGACCAGCACGTTTGCTCCGGTCACGGTGTCCTTGCCCGAAGACTGCACGTGCAGGATGGCGCGCTGGATCACCCGCTGGAACCCGGCGGTGGGCTGGGGATCAGCCTTTTCCTGCGTTTTGAGCGACTGGTATTCCTGATCGAGGTACTGGCGCACCACATCGCCTAGATCACCAAGGTCCACGCCGCAGGCCTGCATCACTTGCGCCGCATCTGCATCATCGATCAAGGCCAGTAGGAGATGCTCCAGCGTTGCATACTCGTGGCTGCGCTCCGACGCATTAGCGAGTGCGGTGTGCAGCGTCTTTTCGAGGCTCTGGGCGAAACTTGGCATGATGCGGCTACTTTCTGGCTGGCGCCGATGGGTTCCCTGATAGGAAGAGTGCACACGCGTTATTAACCGAGGCTAAACCACGTGTGAGTGTGAAACCAGATGCCCCTAAGGCATCGGCATAAAGTGCGATATGGGAACGCCCTTGCGCAAAAGGAAGGGCGGCCAAATTCATCCGGCGTTACCCGAAGGGGGTGGCTTGCCGAACAGGGCTTCGGCCGCCGCACGGTGAGCACTGGCCCTGTCACGATGAGCAACGGTGCGCGCGATTTCCTGCTCAAGCAGCTTGATTCGCGTGTTCAATTCATCATGCGAATAGGGGTCAAGCAGCTCCGAAGCCAGCTGGCTGGCCAAATCCCCTTTCGGGCGAGGGCGCTCGTCCATGTCCATTTCGTGCGATATTGTGCGCTGCAATGCCTTGCTGTCAACGCCCTGCGTGGCTAACCCAAGGCTTTCTTGGTTTTGAGAACGCGACAGGGGCTGCTTGATGACCGCCATTCCGGCAATGATGACGGCAATCGGATGGGATGCGCCGGGCGGACCTGATGTGTTGCGATCTGAATCAGTGGCCGTTCCGCAGCCGGGACCGGGGCAGGTCCTGATCAAGGTGGCTTTTGCCGGTGTGAACCGGCCCGATGTGATCCAGCGGCAGGGCTTCTACCCACCGCCCGCCGATGCCTCGCCTCTGCCGGGGCTGGAGGTTTCGGGGCAGGTGGTGGCGATGGGTGAAGGCGTGACCTGGCCGTTCACCGGCTCCATGGTTTGCGCATTGGTGGCAGGCGGAGGCTATGCGCAATATTGCATTGCCGAGGCCGCGCAGTGCCTTCAGGTGCCGACCGGGCTTTCCATGGCCGAGGCGGCGGCAATCCCCGAAACGCTGTTTACCGTGTGGCACAACGTGTTTGAACGCGGGATGACCGCGCCTGGCGAGACGATCTTGGTCCACGGTGGCACCAGCGGCATCGGATCGATGGCGGTGCTGCTGGGCAAGCTGTTTGGCGTGACCGTGATCGTCACCTGCGGCGGGCCTGACAAATGCGCGCAGGCGCTGGAAATCGGCGCGGCCCATGCGATTGATTACAAGGCAACCGATTTCGTTGACGAAGTCGCGCGGATTACCGGGGGCCGGGGCGTGGATATGGTGCTCGACATGGTCGCGGGCGATTATGTGGCGCGCAATCTGAAGTGCCTTGCCGATGACGGACGCCACGTAACCATTGCCGTGCAGGGCGGGCTGAAGGCCGAGATCAACATGGCCGAAGTCATGCGCCGCCGCCTTACGCTTACGGGATCGACTCTGCGCCCGCGGTCCAAGGCATTCAAGGCTGCACTGGCCGCAGAGATTCGCGAAACGGTATGGCCACTGGTAGCCACCGGAGAATTGCGCCCGATCATGGACCAGACGTTTGCGTTGGCCGAAGCGGCGGCTGCGCATGCGCGGATGGAGCAGGGCGCGCATATCGGGAAGATCGTGTTGGCGGTGGGGTAACTGCTCCCAACCTCCGCTCATGCTGAGCTTGTCGAAGCATCTTGCGCAGAGCCAGCGTCCTTCGACAAGCTCAGGACGAGCGGGGGTTTGGGCGAAAGAAAAAGGCCGCCCCTTCGCAAGGGCGGCCCTTTCAATTCAGGTTGTCGCCCAACCTCAGCTGTCCGAAATGCCCTCGGCGCGGCGGGCGGCGAGCCACGCGGCGGCTTCGGCTTCTTGAGCCGCTTCCGATGCAGCCTTGACCGAGGCCTGACGCTCTGCACGCAGTTCCTCGATCAGCGCATCGCGATCGGTGCCGAGGCGGACAGCAGCCGAACCATCGTCTTCGATGCCGGCTTTCTTCGCGGCCTTGGCCACCAGCGAATCGAGTTCACGCTGCGAACACAGGCCCAGCGTGACCGGGTCCTTCGGATTGATGTTGGCGATGTTCCAGTGGCTGCGATCACGAATCGCGGCAATCGTGGTGCGGGTCGTGCCGATCAGCTTGCCAATCTGCGCGTCCGACACTTCGGGATGGTTGCGCAGAATCCATGCGATGCCATCGGGCTTGTCCTGACGCTTGGACACCGGGGTATAGCGCGGGCCTTTGGTGCGGCTGACCGAGATCGGCGCGCGCTGCATCTTCAGCTTGTATTCCGGATTGGCCTGGCCCTTGTCGATCTCGGCCTGATTCAGTTCGCCCGAATGCAGCGGATCGCGCCCGGTGTACTTCTGGCCTGCCAGATCATCGGCCATGGCCTGCACTTCAAGGATGTGCAGCCCGCAGAATTCCGAAATCTGCTCAAACGTCAGCGCGGTGTTGTCGACAAGCCACGATGCGGTCGCATGTGGCATCAGCGGATACGTGGGCTGGTTGCTCACGGACAGTCTCCCGAAGGGCCGGTCCAGCAAATCGCGAACCTGACCTGAAAAGCGGATACAATAAGGGCCGCCCCTTGCGGAGCGGCCTTGAACCTCGCCGATGTAAGCCCGGATTGCGAAAACGGCAAGGTTTTGTTTGAGGACGGCAGTCCTGATCCTAGCGCACCAGCGCGAGCGGCGCTTCGTCGTTCAACTGCAGCCGGTGCGCAAACTTGCCATCCACTTGCGCGCCCTGTTCGATGGTCAGGGCATCATAGGTTACATCGCCATGGATGCGCGCAGTCTTTAGAATCACCAACTCACCCGCTTCGATAGAGCCTTTGACCGTGCCCGAAAGCCGTGCGCTTTGCGCCGTGATCGCGCCGGTTACCGTGCTCTTTTCGCCCTGCACCAGCGCAGCGCACGTAATGTCACCTTCCACCGTGCCATCGATGTGCAGGTCTGCCGTGGCGGAAAGATCGCCTTTTATGCTGACATCAGCGCCGAGAATCGAAAATGTCGCCGCCATGCCGCCGTTACTCCCCGTGGTCATCGTGCTGCGCGACGTTTCCGGCGCGGATTTCCTGAACATGTCTGTTTGCCTCAAGGAAGGGGCGCGGATTGACCGGGCGGTCATTGATCCGCACTTCAAAATGGAGATGGGGGCCGGTGGAGCGGCCACTGCTGCCGATCTGGCCGATGGCGGCGCCGGCATCAACCTTCTGTCCCACTTGCGCCCCGGTGCGCGACATGTGGGCATAGCGGGTCAACAGTCCGTTGCCGTGGCTGATTTCCACCACGCGGCCATAGCCCTGCTTGACGCCTACAAAGCTGACTGTCCCTGCCGCCGCTGCATAGATTGGCGCGCCCATCGGTCCGCGAAAATCAAGGCCTGCGTGAAAGGCAGGACCTCCGGTGAACGGATCAGAGCGATAGCCAAAGCCGCTGGAGATGTATTCAAGGCTGGCGGGCAGCGTGTTGGGGATGCGGGCCAAGCCCTTTTCCAGCGCGGCCATGCGTTCAAGGCTGGCACCAAGCCGGGCAAAGCGCGGGTCGGTGGAACTGTCAGCGCCCGTGAACAGACGAATCAGCGGGCCACCCTGCGCCTCACGCGCTGATGCGCGCAGCAACGCAGGGTTGAGCCCTACGCGCCGAATCGCCGTTTCGGCCTGCGTGGCGCGGGCATCGGCAAAGCGGGTGAGGCGTTCAATGAAGGCCAGTTGGCGCGCTTCCACTTCGGCCAAACGCTTGGCCTCGGGCAATTCCATCGAAATCTTGCGCACGGTCTTGGCCGCTTCGGCGCTGCTGTCGGACACCGTGCCTTTCGGCAGATCCTTAGGCAGCGCGCCAATCGTGCCTTCGATGGCCTTTTCGATAAAGTCCTGACGGCGGCTGAGATCATCGGCCACGCCTTCCAGCCCGCCGCGATACTTGGCCACGCGGCTTTCTGCGCTGGCGATAGCGGCTTCGCGTTCCAGCAGAGCCGCGTGATCGCGCGCGGCAGTGAATTGCGAGATCAGGGCCACGCCCATTGCGCCGAGCCAGATTAAAACAGCCGCGGCGATGCCGCCAGCGACGCCCATCTGCAGGCGCGAGGACACCTTGATAAAGCGGACCTGGCCCTGCGAGCGCATGAAGAACTCACGCTCGGGAAACCACGCGCGCGCCTGAGCGACGGCCGTGAGCACGGCATCGCGTATCCGCAAGCGGACTGGCTTTAAAGTTGGCACAGTCTGGCGACCCCCGTCGTCTTCTGATTTGTTTTCCCGTCGCGCCGGGCGGTAGCGTTACGGCTCAGGGCTGGCGAATCGGAATCCTGCCATCCGCGCCGAGGCGTGTGACTCCCCCGATGAATCGATTGTTAGGGTGTGATCAGAGACACGGATGACAACTTGGGACCCATGGCGAGTCGTGCCCATGGATGACATCCCCGAAACCAGATGTTAGAGCGCGCCCATGTCCACACAGCCTGCCACCCCCGCCGAATCCGTGACCGAATTGGTTGAAGGGCTTGCCCGAGCCGCCCGCGCGGCCCAGCGCGTGCTGGCGCGGATGGGCGCCCCGGCAAAAGAGCGCGCGCTCAAACTCGCCGGCGCATCCTTGCGGAGGGCTGAGGCCGAGATTCTGGCCGCCAATGCGCAGGATATGGCCAATGGCGCCGCAAACGGGCTGACCGGCGCGATGCTTGATCGCTTGAAGCTGACGCCCGAACGGCTTGCGGGCGTGGCCGATGCCGTGGAACAGGTTGCCTCGCTGGCTGATCCGGTGGGCGAGGTCATTTCGGAAGCTGCGCGGCCCAATGGCATGGTGCTGCAGCGCCTGCGCATTCCGGTGGGCGTCATCGGCATCATCTATGAAAGCCGCCCCAACGTGACGGCAGATGCCGCTGCCCTATGCGTGCGTTCCGGCAACGCCGCGATCCTGCGCGGCGGGTCTGAAGCGGTCCATTCAAACCGCGCGATTCACAAGGCGCTGGTGGCGGGGTTGGTTGAAGGCGGCGTGCCTGCCGAAGCGGTGCAATTGCTGCCCACACAAGACCGTGCCGCTGTGGGCGCGATGCTGGCCGCCGCTGGTCTTATCGATATGATCGTGCCGCGCGGGGGCAAGAGCCTGGTTGCGCGCGTTCAGGCCGATGCGCGCGTGCCGGTGCTGGCTCACCTTGATGGCATCAACCATACTTATGTTCATGCCGCTGCCGATCCGGCGATGGCCAAGGCGATTGTGCTCAACGCCAAGATGCGCCGCACCGGCATTTGCGGGGCAATGGAAACCTTGCTGATCGACGCGACTTATCCCGATCCGCACGGGCTGGTGGAGCCGCTGCTCGATGCCGGGTGCGAATTGCGCGGCGATGCCCGCGCCCGTGCCATCGATCCGCGCATTGCGCCTGCGGCTGCCAACGATTGGGATACCGAATACCTCGATGCGATCCTCTCGGTTGCCGTGGTGGACGGAATCGATGAGGCGCTGGCCCATGTCGCCGCTCACGCATCGGGCCATACCGATGCTGTGGTGACCGAAGATCAGGCAGTGGCGGATCGCTTCCTGACTGAAGTGGACAGCGCCATCGTGATGCACAACGCCTCCAGCCAATTCGCCGATGGCGGCGAATTTGGCCTTGGCGCGGAAATCGGCATTGCCACCGGGCGGCTCCACGCGCGTGGGCCGGTGGCGCTTGAAGGGTTGACGACTTACAAGTGGCTGGTGCGCGGATCCGGGCAGGTAAGGCCCTGAAAGGCCCTCTGACCGGCCTGTTTGGCGGCAGCTTCAATCCCGCCCACGGTGGCCATCGCCGGGTGAGCCTGTTTGCACTGGATGCGCTGCAGCTGGATGAGGTTTGGTGGCTGGTCTCACCGGGCAATGTGCTCAAACCAGTTGAAGGTATGGCCCCGCTGAAGGCACGCCTTCGCTCGGCGCAGGCTGTGGCACGGCGCGCTCCGATCTGTGCGACCGCGATTGAGCGCGCGTTGGGCACGCGCTTTACCATCGATGCCCTGCGTGCGATCAAGCGCCGCTATCCCAAACGTCGCTTCGTGTGGCTGATGGGGGCTGACAATTTGGCGCAGTTCCATCGTTGGAAGGACTGGCGGCAGATTGCGCGCGAGATGCCGATTGCGGTCATTGCCCGTCCGGGATATGATGCAATAGCCATGACAAGCCCTGCCATGGCCTGGCTGCGCCGCTGGCGCCAGCGGCCCGGACAGCACGTTTCCGGCGCAAGGCGGAGCGCACCTGCGCTGATCCTTCTTCGCTTCGATCCCGATACCCGTTCGGCCAGCGCGATTCGTGCAGCAAACCCGAATTGGGCGGGCGGCTCCCACAAGGGGGGCTTGCGCGATGCTGTCACGCATCGCCTTATTTCACGAGAAAAATCCTGAAATCGCAAGGTCTTGTTCCGTTTCCAGCCCCATCGCGGTGCAACGAAACTCTTGCGTGCCCTAACCGTTATCACTTGACTCTTGAGCCACGGAGGCCTTTTCGCGCACCATGACCAGCGTACAACCGCTGTCGGCCAAAGCCGACACAGCCAGCAAGACCCCCTACACCCCTGCCGCGCTGCACGATCTCGTGCTGCACTCGCTTGATGAAGATCAGGCGCAGGAAGTCGTATCCATCCCGCTCGAAGGCAAAAGCTCGGTCGCCGATTACATGGTGATCGCCTCTGGTCGCTCGACCCGTCAGGTCGCCACGATGGCCCAGAAGCTGGCTGAGCGGATCAAGCACGGCGGCTTTGGCCACGTGCGGATCGAAGGCCTGCCGGCGGCAGACTGGGTGCTGGTGGATGCGGGCGACGTGGTGATTCACCTCTTCCGCCCGGAAGTGCGCACGTTCTACAATCTTGAACGCATGTGGAACTTCGGAGACGCAGGCGCGGCGTAATCTGTTGGGTATGCCCTCGGCATCCGCCGAGGGCTTGCGGCACCAGCCCACTCCCCCGCCCGGCCACCCAGAACCTACACGGTAAGGTAGCCGGGCGGGGGAGTGGGCTGCTACCGCACAATTTGGGATTCATATCCCCGCCAATCCCCGCTAGACCCCGCCCATGCTGCTGCACATCATCG
The DNA here is from genome assembly GCA_041639635.1 of Novosphingobium sp. Classification (GTDB taxonomy): domain Bacteria; phylum Pseudomonadota; class Alphaproteobacteria; order Sphingomonadales; family Sphingomonadaceae; genus Novosphingobium. Next base: position 1,775 of record JBEQBV010000001.1, on the reverse strand, counting down.
CCCGCGGGAAGATTGGCCGTTCGCCCGAGGCGGAGCTGGTGGATCGCTATGCCAAGCGCATTGCGTGGGGCCTGAAGGTTTCCGAATTGCCGGATCGCGGCGGCAGCATTCCGCCTCCAGCACAGACGCCGGTCCGCACCGTGGCGCTGGACGAGCGCGGCAAGCAACTCACCTCAAGCGAATTTGCCGCGATCCTAGGCCGATGGCGCGATGATGGCGTGCGCGAGGCGCGGTTCCTGATTGGCGCGGCAGACGGGCACGACGATCCCTTGCGCGAGTCCGCCGATCTGCTGATCGCGTTTGGCAAGGCCACCTGGCCGCATATGCTGGCGCGCGCGATGCTGGCCGAACAGTTGTGGCGGGCCACCAGCATTCTTGCTGGCCATCCCTATCATCGCGAGGGATAAGCGGCGGCATGACGTCACGCTTTGCGTTCATTTCTGCGTGTTTGGTTTTGGCGGGTGTTGCTGCATGGCAAGTCTCTGCCCAACAGGCCAGCCCATATGCCGATGCGGGCGAGGCGGGCGAAGTCTTGCGCCGGGCCGGGCAGGCGCTGAATCAATCGCGCGCCCGTGCCGAAGAACTTGAGCAAGCGGCGCGCAAGGCCACCGCCGAGGCGGATCGCACCGCGCGCGAAGTGGCGGCGGTGGCCGCGCGCATCCAGCAGTCCGAAGCTGAAATTCAGGTGGCGCAGGCGCGGATCGCTCTGATCGAGCAGCAGCGCGAAACGCTGCGCAACCGCATGGCGCAGCGGCAGGAACCGGTCGTGCGGCTGACGGCGGCGTTGCAGATGATGGCGCGCCGCCCGCTGGCGTTCAGCCTCGTTCGTGCCGAATCCCTGCGCGATACCGTGCATCTGCGCGCGGTGATGGAAACCATGCTGCCCGAAGTGCGCCGCCGCACCGCTGGCCTGCGCGCCGAAATCGAGCGCGGGCGCAAGTTGCAGGCCGCAGCGCAAACCGCCGCGAATGAACGGCGCGAGGGTGAAAAGTCGCTGCTGGCGCGCCGTGCCGAACTCGCGGCGCTGGAAAGCCGCCAACGCCTTGCCTCTCGCGAAGCGCAAGGCGTGGCAAGCCGTGAGGCGGACCGCGCCATGGCCTTGGCCGAACAGACGCGCGACTTGTCCTCGTTGCTCGATCGGCTGGAGGAAGACGGTTCGCTGCGCCAGCAACTGGCCGCGCTTCCGGGGCCCATTCTGCCACCCTCGCGTCCCGGCGAGGTGCTGCAGGTGGTCGATGCACCGCCCCCGCTGCTGGTCACGAATGCCGAACGTTTGCCGTGGATCATGCCGGTCAGCGGGCGGCTGGTATCGGGGTTTGGCACGCAATCGCCCACCGGCCTTACCACCGGCGTCACGCTGGCCCCCACTGCGGGCGCGCAAGTGGTATCGCCTGCCGATGGCCGCGTGGCCTTTGCCGGGCCCTATCGCGGCTATGGCACCATCGTGATTGTCGAACACGATGGTGGGTGGACCACGCTGGTCACCAATCTGGGCCGCATTGCCGCAACTGTCGGGGAAAAGGTCGTGCAGGGATCGCCCATTGGCACGGCGGGGCCGGGGCGCCCGGTGCTGACCGTCGAATTGCGGCGCGATGGTGCGCCCGTCAATCCGCTGGAGCAGCAAGGCGGCTGATCTGTCCCGTCCTGCACCAAAACATAGGGTAATCGCGGGGCGGTGATCACCGTTGCGGTTGCGATGCGTAGGCAGGGTGGTTGCCCCCCGATAGGTTGAAAAACGGGCTCACGATTGACACCGGGCCCAGCAACAAACGGGA